>DASYFU010000036.1:0-2280 GCA_036498225.1 Gaiellaceae bacterium
TCCTCCCCCGCAGTCGAGGTCCCACGCCGCAAACCGGCCGGTTTCACACTTTCCAAACGGCATCCGTACCGCCCCGTCATGCGACAATCCGAAGCGGCCGACCATGCGTAGAAGTCGTAGAGAGATGGAGATCGCCCTCGACAGCCCAGCGCGCCTGCGGGCGGTCCCGAACCGGGAAACCGAGCCGGTTGCGCCCGAACAGGCAACGGACTCAGAGCTGCTCGTCCGGATCGCGGGCCGCGACCGCGAGGCCTTCGAGGTCGTCTACCGCCGCTACATCCGCTCGGTGTTCGGTCTGGCGATGCAGCGGCTGCGCGACCGCGAACGTGCCGAGGACGCGGTGCAGGAGATGTTCGCGGCTGTCTGGCGGTCGGCGTCCAGCTACCGGCCCGAGCGCGGCCCGGCCGCGCCGTGGCTGTACGCGATCGCGCGGAACGCGATCGTCGACCGGCTCCGCTCGCGCGACGACATGCCCGTGGAGGTGCCGGACATGACGTCCGACGAGCCCGGGCCCGCCGAGCGCGCCGAGACGTCGTATGTGTCCTGGCGCGTGCACCGGGCGCTCGAGACGCTGCCGGAGCGCGAGCGCGAGGTCGTCGAGCTCGCGTACTGGAGCGGCCTGTCGCAGAGCGAGGTCGCGAGCTTCCTCGACATCCCGCTCGGAACGGTCAAGACGCGGACGCGGAGCGCACTCGCGCACCTCGCCGACGTCCTGGAAGGGGAACTGGCATGACGCAGCCCCCCGACCTCGAGCAGCTGATCGGCTCCGATGTCGAGGCGTCCGAGCGTGCGCGGCTGCAGCGCGTGCACTCGCTCCTCGTCCAGGCGGGACCCCCGCCGGAGATCTCGCCGTCCATCAAGTCGGGCCCGACGCTGGGGATGACGATGGCCGGCCGGCCGAGGCCGGTCCGCCGGCGCGTGCTCCTGCTCGCGGCCGCGATGCTGATCCTCGGGATCGCGTTCCTCGGCGGATACATCGCCGGGAACGGCAGCGGAAAGATCCCGGGCACGGTGATGCAGCTGACGGGGACGCCGGCCGCGCCGAGCGCGTTCGCGTCACTGCAGATCGAGCCCGCCGACTCGGCCGGCAACTGGCCGATGCGGCTCTCGGTCAAGGGGCTGCCGCAGCTGCACGGGCACTGGTACTACGAGGTGTTCCTCATGCGCAACGGGAAGCCGTACGCGCCGTGCGGCTCGTTCAAGGTGGCGACCAATCAGGTGACGGTCGTCCAGCTCAACGCGCCGTACCGGCTGACGCACAGCGACACCTGGGTCGTGACGAAGCAGCCGCCCGACAGCAAGGCGCCGGGCAACGTCGTTCTCAGGCCCGTCTAGTCTCGTTCCGCATCTCGGAGAGGAGACGCTCGAGGCGCTCTTCCGTCGAGTCGTCCACGAACGTCATCGCGGCGGCGACGTTCGGATGCACCTCGGCGATCGCGCGCCGCATCTCGTGCGCGACCGCGCGATAGGACGGATGACCCTCACGGCCGGACCGAAGCTCGATCAGGTGCAGAGCCTCGCGCGCGTCGAGCTCGAGCACGTAGCGGATGCGGAACGCGAGGCACAACGCGTACGGGGCCTCGTCGGCGAAGCCCGTCCCGTGGAGGCGCTCGTATTCCGTTCGGGAGACGTCGAGCGCGCGCTCGAACTCGCCGGCGAGGCCCGCAGCCGCGACCTCGTGCGGGACGTCTGCACCGAGGGCGGGTGACAGCCGCTGCCACTGGCACGTGAGCAGGCGGTGACGTTGCAGGTCGCGGAACGCGCCGTAGTCGGAGACGATCTCGAACCGGTAGCGCAGCGTCTCGAAGCCGCGGCCGGGGCGGTGGCGACGATTCTCTCTCGCGCCGACGAGCTCGCGGAGCAGAGCGGCGCGCTCGTCGGCGCCGAGAGCGGCCACCGCGCGCAGCGCGTGCTCCTCCGACACCTCTGAGGACTCGTACACGAGCGCGGCGAGCAGCTCGTCCTCCGTTCCATGCGCGCGCACGAGTCGCACCGACGGAGCCGACTCGGCTTCGGCCTCGATCAACCCGAGCCGCGCGGCGACGGAGTCCGCTGTCTCGCGGCGCTCGCGCAGGAACTCGATCCAGCGGCCGCCCCGGTCCTCGCGGGGAATACGCACGACGAAGCTCGGAATGATGTGCTGCAGCTCCTCGAGCAGCATCGCTCCATATGCGCGCGCCTCTGCGAGCGGATGCGCGAGCAGATGAAGAACGAGCTGCTCGTACGTCTGGCCGCTCCCGTAGATGCCGACGTGCGACAGCGATGCAGCCGGCAGAAGGC
>DASYFU010000037.1:0-7310 GCA_036498225.1 Gaiellaceae bacterium
GCGCGCGTATCCGGTCGACCACCTCCTGCAGGGCGGAGAGACGCTCGAGCTCGCGGGCATCACGTTCGAGGTCGTCGCCATCCCCGGCCATTCGCCCGCGCACGTCGCGTTCTACGCGGACGGCTCGCTCTTCAGCGGCGACCTGCTCTTCGCCGGCTCGGTCGGGCGCGTCGACCTGCCCGGGGCCGACTGGGACACGCTCGTCGCCTCGGTGCGCACGCTGCTCGACCGCTATCCCGAGGACACCGTCGTGTACCCGGGCCACGGGCCGCGCACGACGCTCGGAGCCGAGCGCGCGCGCAATCCGTTCCTCGCGGAGCTTCGCGCTTGACCCGCATCGAAGCGCCGCGCGGCACGCACGACATCCTTCCGTCCGACCAGCCGCTCTGGCAGAAGGTGACGGGGGAGATGGAACGCCTGTGCGCGCTCTACGGCTACGCGCGCATCCAGACGCCGGCGTTCGAGAGCACCGAGCTCTTCCAGCGCACGTCCGGCGAGGGCTCCGACATCGTGCAGAAGGAGATGTACACCTTCGAGGACCGCGGCGACCGGTCGCTGACGCTGCGGCCCGAGGGCACGGCTCCGATCTGTCGCGCGTACGTCCAGCACGGCATGCATCGCGAGCCGCAGCCGGTGAAGCTGTTCACGATCGCGCCGATGTACCGGTACGCCGCGCCGCAGCGCGGCCGCTACCGCGAGCACTGGCAGCTCTCGCTCGAGTGCATCGGCTCCGCCGACCCGTCCGTCGACGCGGAGGTGATCCAGTACTACGACGCGCTGCTGCGTTCCCTCGGCATCACACGGTTCGAGTTGCAGCTCAACTCGATCGGCGATCGCGCGTGTCGTCCGGCATACATCGAGAAGCTGAACGAGTGGCTCGACGCCCATGCCGACGTCCTCGACGAGGACGCGAGGCAGAAGCGCGAGACGAGCCCGCTGCGCGTCTTCGACGTGAAGAACGAGAAGGTGCGCGCCGCGCTCGAGGACGCGCCGAAGATCGGGGACTCTCTCTGCGACGACTGCGTCGCGCACTTCTCGCGGGTGCGAGCCTATCTCGACGAATACGGCGTGCCGTACACGATCGTGCCGACGCTCGTGCGCGGCATCGACTACTACACGCGCACGACCTTCGAGTTCATCGGGCCGGACGAGAGCACGCAGGCGTCCACCATCTGCGGCGGCGGGCGCTACGACTATCTCGTCGAGGAGATCGGCGGGCCGCCGACGCCCGGCATCGGCTTCGGCGCGGGCATCGAGCGGCTCATCATGTCGCTCGGGCTGGAGGGCATCCACGGGCAGGAGCAGCTGCTCGACGTGTTCTTCGCCGTGGCGGAGGGGCACTCCGCGCTCGCGCCCGTATACGAGCTGCGCAAGGCCGGCATCTCCGCAGACTTCGACCATGCCGGCCGCTCGCTCAAAGGCCAACTGACGTACGGGCTGAAGCACGCGAGCGCAACGGTGATCGTCGACGGCGACCGCTGGACCGTCCGCCGCTCCGGTGAGCTCGACGTCACGGTCGACGGCGTCGACGAGCTGAAGGAGCTGCTCGTATGAGCTGGCGCGACTCGATGTGCGGCGTGCTGCGCGCGGAGGACGCGGGACGCCGCGTGACGCTCGCCGGTTGGGTCGACGCGCGTCGCGACCACGGTGGCCTCGTCTTCATCGATCTGCGCGACCACACCGGCATCGTCCAGCTGGTCGTCCGTCCGGAGAACGACCCGATCGCCCACGACGTTCGCAACGAGTTCGTTCTCCAGGCCGAGGGCGAAATCGTCCTGCGCGCGGCGGAGGCGGTCAACCCGAACATCCCGACTGGCGAAGTCGAGATCCAGGTCGACACGCTGCGCGTCGTCTCGACGTCGGACCCGCTGCCGTTCCAGATCGGCGACGAGAGCGTGGACGAGGTGCTTCGGCTCCGCTACCGCTATCTGGACATGCGCGGCGCGCGCATGCAGCGGAACCTGCGACTGAATCACGTCATCATCAACGCGATCCGGCGGACGATGGACGACCTCGAGTTCGTCGACGTCTGGACGCCGAGCATGACGAAAGGGACGCCCGAGGGCGCGCGCGACTTCCTCGTCCCCGTCCGGCTCCAGCCCGGCAAGTTCTACGCGCTCGCGCAGTCGCCGCAGCTCTTCAAGCAGCTGTGCATGATCGGCGGGCTCGACCGCTACTACCAGATCGCGACGTGCTGGCGCGACGAGGACCTGCGCGCGGACCGCCAGTTCGAGTTCCGGCAGCTCGATCTCGAGATGTCGTTCGCCGAGCGCGAGGATGTCCTCGACGTGCTCGAGCGTTGCGTCGTCGCGAGCTTCGAGTCGGTCGGCCGCGAACCGCCTGCGCGTCCGTTCCGCCGCATGCAGTACGCCGAGGCGATCGCGCGGTACGGCACCGACAAGCCTGATCTGCGCTTCGGCCTCGAGATCGAGGACGCGACCGATGCGACGCGCGGCTCGCAGTTCGGCGTGTTCGCGAACGCGCCGTGCGTCCGTTACATCGTCGTTCCCCGGACATTCTCGCGCAGCGAGCACGCGCGGCTCGAAGAGATCGCGAAGGAGTGGGGGGCGAAAGGGCTCGCGCAGCTCGGACAGATCTCGAAGTTCCTGTCGGAAGGGGAGCTCGCGGCATTCGGTGTCGAGGAGGGCTCGACGGCGCTCTTCGTCGCCGACGAGGAGCCTGTCGTCGCCCGCGTCCTCGGCGGACTGCGCACACACCTCGGCCGCGAGCTCGAGCTGGCGGAGACGGGGGAGGAGGTCTTCCACTGGGTGGTCGACTTCCCGCTGTTCGAGCGCGACGAGGACACAGGGCAGTGGACGTTCCTCCACCACCCGTTCACGGCGCCGATGCCGCGCGACGAGGGCTTCGAGCAGGATCCGGGCTCGGCCCTCAGCCAGCACTACGACTTGATCTGGAACGGCTGGGAGCTCGGCTCCGGCTCGATCAGGATCCACGACGCCGCGATGCAGGAGGCCGTCTTCCGCGTGATGGGCATGGGCGAGGAGGAGCAGCAGGCGAAGTTCGGCTTCCTCCTCGATGCGTTGAAGATGGGCGCGCCGCCGCACGGCGGCTTCGCGATGGGCATCGACCGCTTCGTCGCGCGGATGGCCGGCGAGCCCGATCTCCGCCAGGTGATCGCCTTCCCGAAGGTCGCGAGCGGCGCCGACCCCTTGACCGGCGGCCCGACGCCGATGCCGGACTCGGTGCTCCGGGAGCTCGGCATCAAGTCGATCGTCGCGCCGGCCGACAAATAGAGAGCACCACCCTCCGCCCGAGAGGTCATACTTGTCGCACATGGCAACCGAAGGCCACGACCGCGCTTCGCAGCTGGCCGCGCTGCCGAAGTTCGAGGACATACCGTCCGCAGGAGACGGCCTTGATTCGGGTGCCGTCCGCGAGGCATTCGACGCATTTCGCCGTCACCTCGCGCAACTGCAGGCGCAGCTTCGCGTGCTGCAGGCCGCGGGCGCCCGTACGGGCGGCGGCGAGCCGAGCGGGCACGCGGTGCGCATGGACGCGCTTCATCTCATTCGCGCTGCGGCCGAGTTCGCCGACACGGTCGAGCGCGACGCGCAGACTGCCTCGGCGGCACAGCTTGCACGCGTCGAGCAGGAGCTCACGCGCCGCCACGCCCAGGTCAACGACCGCGAGTCGTCGATCGAGCGGCAGCGGCAGGGGAGCGAGCGGCAGCGCGCCGAGACGCTCAACGCGGCGCGGAACGAGGCCCGCGAGCTTCTCTCCAAGGCGCAGGCCGATGCGGCGCGCGAGCTGCAGGAGGCCGAGGCCCGAGGCGCCCGGCTGCTCGAGCAGTCGCGGCATCAGGCCACCGAGCTGACGAACTCCGCCCGGGCAGAGGTCGAGCAGACGCTCGAGTGGGCGCGCAGCCAGGCTCGCGTCGTCATCGGGCGCGCGCAGCAGGGTGCCGAGCAGCTGCTCGCTGCTGCCGGTCTCGGACAGGAGAAGATCGCGGAGGTCGCCGCCGCGATCGTGCGTTCGGCCGAGCAGTCGGGCGAACCGCGGCCGCTCCCGCCCACCGCGGCGATCGCCGGGCCGCCGGCGAACGTCGAGACGCCCGAGCCGGAAGGCTCGGAGCCGTCCGAACCGCAGTCCTAACCTTTCGGACATGAGGCCACTCTTCGGGCCGCGCACTGTCGTCGAGGCGGCGTTCCTCGTCGCAGTCCCCGTCATCGCGCTCGAGGTCGGGCTGAGCTGGCCTGCGATCATCGGCGCGGGCGCTGTCGGCTACCTGCTCGTGCTCGCGGTCGAGGGCGCGATCTGGCGCGAGGGCAAGCGCGGAGCCGCGAAACCGATGGTGCCCGCCGCACAGCCGGAGACGCCGGCGGCCGGCCCCGAGCACGTCCGTGTCCTTCGTCCCGAGCCGGAGCCTGCGCCCGAGCCTGTGCCCGTCCTCGAGGCGGAACCGGAGCCGGAGCCGGAGCCGGAGCCTGAGCCCGCGCCTGTGCCGGTGGCCGCGCCTCCGCGGCTCGCGCCCGTGCCCGATCCCGTTCCAGTTCCTGTCCCGCCGCCGCCCGAGCCCGAGCCGGAGCCGGCGTTGCCACCCGCCGCCACGGTCACGCGCATCGGCGCGCCGGAGCAGTGGAACGTGTGGGACCTCGAGCGGCTCGCCCGCGAGCACGCCGGCGGCGATCCAATCGCCGACGAGGAGCGGACGTTCCTCTTGATGTACCTGCGTGACTTCGCTGGGCCCGACGGGCAGCTGCCCGCCGACTTCGACGCGCTCGTCCGGCAGAGCTTCGGCGAGCTCGTCGCGAACCGGTGACGGTCGCCGCAGCCCGACGGGTTGCCTGGCTGGCCGCGGTCGCAGTGCTCGCGATCGCGATCGTGGTGTACGTCGCCCATCGTCACCGGCACCACTCGACACTGCCGCAAGGCGCCGGTCCGTGGATTACGGCGCTCGCCGCGCCGTTTTCATCGACGAAGGTCACGGCGTGCGGCGTGACGGTGAAGGCGACCACCGTCGGCGTCGGTCATCCCGTCCTGCCGTGCGGCGTGCGCCTGTACGTCCGCTTCGGCAATCGCACGGTGCTCACAACCGTCATCGACCGCGGCGACGTCCCGCCCGGCCGGGAGCTGAACCTCACCCCGAAGCTCGCGGACCTGCTCGGCGTTCAGGGCACGCAGAGCATCCAGTGGCGCTTCACGCGCTAGTGTGTGTCCTGGGTCCGGGCCGAATGGTGAACCAACAGCACCATGAAGGGAACCCGCGTCCGTCTTCGCGGCGGCAGGGTACCCACCTGTTTCGACAGGTTCCCTAGGTCCGGGCCCACTTCTCTCATGACCGAATGCTTCGGAGACTCGACGCGCGACGGCGAGTGGGCCGCGGTTCGCCTCGTCGTCGACGGCGATCGCATCGTCGACGCGAACACACCAGGGCTCGAGCGCCCGCTCGTCGGGCTGACGCTGCTCGAAGCCGCAGCCGTGCCGGGCGAGACGCTCGCCGTCGACGCGCTCGCGAACGCGCTCGGTCCCGTGTTCCACGCGGAGCGGAAGGAGGGTCGCACGGCGGTCGCGATGAGCGGCGGCGTCGACAGCGCCGTCGCGCTCCTGCGTGCGATGCCGGACGCGATCGGTGTCACGTTGCGCCTCTGGCTCGATCCGGCCGGCCCGAGCGCGGAGCGCGCGTGCTGTTCTCCCGAGGCGGTGATCGCGGCACGCGAGACGTGTCACCGGCTCGGCATCCCGCACGTGACGCTCGACCTGCGCGAGGAGTTCCGACGCGCGATCGTGTCGCCGTTCCTGGAGGGGTACGCGAACGGCGAGACGCCGAATCCGTGCATCCGCTGCAACGGCGCGTTCCGGTTCGACGAGCTGCTCGCGTTCGCCGATCGCGCGGGCTGCGACCGCCTCGCGACCGGCCATTACGCGCGCATCGTTCAGCATCGGGGGCGAACGCTTCTCGGTCGCAGCTTCGCGACGAAGGATCAGAGCTACATGCTTGCTGCCATAGACCCGCGCCACCTGGCGCGGGTCTGGTTCCCGCTCGGCGAGCAGGACAAGAACGAGACGCGCGCCGAGGCGCAGCGCGCGGGCCTCGACGTCGCACAGCGCGCCGAGAGCCAGGAGGCGTGCTTCCTCGCCGGCGACGACTACCGCGCGTTCCTCGCGCGACACGGGCTCGCGCCGCGCGCGGGAGCGATCGTGAGCGAAGAGGGGAACGAGCTCGGCGCGCACGAGGGAGCCTGGGGGTTCACGCCGGGCCAGCGGCGCGGCATCGGCGTCGTCGCCGAACGGCCGCTGTACGTGCTCGAGACCGACGCGACCGCGAACACGGTCGTCGTCGGCCCGCGCGAGGCGCTCGCGCGCACTCGCGTCCGCGCCGCCGGCCGCCTCTATCTTCCGGTCGACCGGGCCGAGGCGAAGCTCCGCTACCGGTCGCCCGCCGTCTCAGCGGCGGTGTCTGACACCGCAGACGGCTTCGAACTGGAGCTGGACGAGCCTGCGTACGGGATCGCCCGGGGCCAGGCGGCTGTTCTCTACGAAGGCGACGCCGTCGTGGGCTGCGGTACGGTGACCTCCGCCTCCTCCCGCTAGGGTAAGCCCCGGAATGCTCGTCGCCGCATTCACGTGGGGGGACCTCTGGCGACTCGCCCTCGCAGTCTTCCTCCTCGCCGTGGGTCTCGCCTCGGCCTACCTCCTGACCCGCCTGGGCGGAACCGCCGGGCGCCTCTCCGCGTTCATCTCGGGAGCAGAGCAGGAGATCCTGCCCGTGATCAAAAAGGTCGGAGGCAGCGTGGACCGCGTCAACAGGCAGCTCGACAAGGTCGATCGCATGACGGACAGCGCGGTCGACGCCGTGGAGAGCGTCGACACCGCCGTGCGGACCGTGAGCCATGCCGTGACGCGTCCCGTGCAGAAGGTCTCGGGCTTCGCCGCCGGCGTCAGCTACGGCGCGGCCGACTTCAAGGCGAAGAAGGATTGGAAGCACGCCGTGCAAGCGGGCAAGGAAGCCGCCGCCCGCCGCGAGGACGAGCTCATCGAGGATCTGGGGGAAACGCGATGAGCGACGAGATAACGCTCGTCCTGCCGGCGCAGGAGGACTTCCGCCCGATCGTGCATCTCGTCGTCGGCGGCCTTGCAGTGCGCCTCGATCTGACGATGGACGCGCTCGAGGATCTCCAAGTCGCGTTGGATGCGCTGCTGGGGCGTAGGGACGACGACGGTGACGTGAACGTGCGCATCGTTTTCGACGACCAGTCGATGCGCGCTACGGTGGGACCTCTCCCGTCCGCGGTTCTCGAGGATTTCGAGCGCGACGGCAACGAGCTCGGACTGCGGCGCGTGCTCGAGAC
>DASYFU010000038.1:0-6668 GCA_036498225.1 Gaiellaceae bacterium
CGATGACTACAAGTGGGCGATGGTCCGCGAATTTCCAATAGGCCAGCGCATCACCCCCGACCACCAGCGAAAGCAGGCCGAAGAAGGCAACTGCGGCACGGGTGCTATACACGGCGACACCCCGCCAGAACTCCCCGCGCCGCTTGATATCGACGTGCAGCTTCACTCTCAGTGCTCCCGGTACAGCTTGCTATCGAGTGGCAAAAATCATACACTCCGCCCTGCGTCAAGGGGATAATCCCCCCGTTGTGCTATGTCACCGATTCGCACGCGCCCTGGGACGAGAACGGCGCCGTACACGCCGAACGGCAGCGCTTCGTTTCGTCCTTCGCGCCGGTAGGACGCGAGCGTCACGAGCGTCGGCACGTCGGAGACGCCGGTGTCCGGGTCGCGCGACGTGATGACGCAGCGACCGATGTCGCCGTTGAACTCGAGCGTCGCCTCGCCGATCCGCACCTGTGCGCCGATCCACGTGTCCTCCTCGTGCGCATCCACGCCGTCGATCTCGAACAGCATGCGGAAGCGGCGCCCGTCGATCGCGTCGTCGACGCCCATCTCGTCGCGCAGGCGCTCGAGCGACCCGCGCGAGACGAGCGACACCGTTCCGCCCCTCGGGGTGCGGTCGACGGCGCCGTCGTCCGCCCAGAGAAGCTCGAGCGGCCGGCCGACGTACTCCGAGATCGCCGACTCCCACGGCCCGCGAACCTTGTGCGACCGGACGAGGTTCCACGAGTACATGGTGGCCTCGATCTCGTCACCGAGCTCGACAACCCCGTCGACGACGTCGCCGGACGGGAACGTCAGCGTGAGTCGCCTCGTCTCCTCGTTCCACTCGGGACGGATCTGCAAGATCGAACCGTCGCGCTTGCCTGCGTACAGCGCGCCGTGCTCGTCACGCAGCCAGAAGCGGCGGTCTCCGCGAACACCGCCGGGCTCGAGCATGACCTCGTCCGGATGGACGAGACCGAACGACTTCACCGGTGCGACGGAGATGCGGACGACGCGCGGCGCCATCCCGTGAGTCTATGCAGGGCCCTCGACGCCGACCTCGCTGCGGCCGCGCACGCCCTCCAGCTCGAAGATCCAGAAGTCGCGCCCGGTGACGTGCACCGCGACGTTGTAGACGGGGATCTGGCCGATGTGCCCTTCGAACGATCCAGCGTGCGCGTGCCCGTGCAGCACGAGGTCCGCACCGAACTCGGCGATCGGCGTCGCGAGCCGGTCGCTGCCGAGCAGCACATGGATACCTGCCGGCTCGCCCATCACGGTCGCTTCGACCGGCGCGTAATGCAGCAGGACGATGCGCAGGTCGGAGTGGACGATCTCGCGCAGCCCCTGCGCGATCGCGTCCGCCTCGCGACCGGTCTCCGCATAGACCTCGCGCAGCAGCGGCTCGCCGAAGTCGGGAAGGACGCAGCCGGGAAAGCCGCCGACGAATCCCTTCGTGCCGACGACGCCGAGCTGCATGCCCGCGACCTCGCACATCTGCGCCGACCGGTCGAGCATGTGGACGCCCGCCTCGGCGAGCAGCGCGGAAACGTCGGCAGCGCGACCGGCGTGGTAGTCATGGTTGCCGAGGACGGCGAAGACCGGAATCGAGATGTCGCGGCACGCGTCCGCAAGCACCTGCGCCTGCTCGGGCTCGCCTGTCGTCGTCAGGTCGCCGGCGAGCAGGATGACGTCCGCATCGCTCTCGATCCGTGCGAATGCGCTTTCGACGCGCCCGCGTGTCGCCTCCGAGGCGTGGACGTCCCCCGCTGCCGCGATCCGGATCATGCTTCTGATGTTGCAGTTTCACGACAAACGGAAACTGCTCGGCAGCGATGCCGGAACCGACATTCGAGGAAATGATCGATGCGATGAAGGACGCGGTCGCGGTGCTACAGGCCCGCGACCTGCAGTTCGTGCTCGGCGGCGGGCTCGCCGCCTGGGCGCGCGGCGGACCGCGATCGGAGCATGACGTCGACCTGCTCATCCGCGAAGAGGACGCCCAGGAGGCGCTCGACGCGTTCGAGGAGGCGGGCATGCGCACCGAACGGCCGCCGGAAGGCTGGCTCGTGAAGACCTGGCATGCGAACGGCACGCTGATCGACCTCATCTACAGGCCGGCGGGCGGGCCGATCACCGACGAGACGATCGAGCGCGCGCCGGTGATCGAGGTGATGGCGCTGCGCGTGCGCGTCTCCTCGCTCGAGGATCTGATGACGACGAAGTTGCTCGCGCTCAACGAGCAGGAGCCGGAGTTCGGCAGCCTGCTCGAGCTCGCGCGCGCGTTGCGCGAGCAGGTGCACTGGGACGACGTGCGCGCGCGGACGGAGGCGTCCCCGTTCGCCCGCGCGTTCTTCACGCTCGTCGAGGGCCTCGGCGTCGTCGAGCCGAGCGCGGTCTAGAAATAGAACGCCGACCAGGCCTGCCACCAGTCGTCCCCGCGGGAGACGAGTGACACAGGGCCGGTGACCTCGACGCCGCGGCGGTGGCGGTACTCCTCCAGCCGGTCCGGCGTCGTGAAGACGACCTCGATCTCGGAAGGGCGGCCCGGGTCGTACGGCTGCACCGCCGTCACATCCTTCAGCGACTGCTTCGCGCCTTCCTCGATCAGGCGGCGCGCCTCGACGGGCGTCTTCGAGCGCGCACTGAAGCGGCCGAGCCCCTCCTTCACCTCGACCGTCGTCACGCCGGGGAGCAGCGCGCTCGCCTCGCGGCAGACGGCGCGGTCGCCGGTGACGAGCGTGACGGGACAGTCCCAGTGCCCGCACAGCGCGGCGTTGATCCCGGTCTCGCCGACGAGCGTCCCGTTGAACCTCAGGCTCTGCCATGCCTGCCCGGACACGGTGTGCGAGAGAACGCCGTCGGGCGTTCCCGCCATCGCGTGCATGCCGACGAACAGCGCGGCGTCGCATCCCGCCTCGAGGAACGCGGTGTACTCCGTCCACTCGCTCTGGATGACGAACTCGCAGTCGGGGTCGAGCATGTCGGCGACGAGCGAGTTGAACGTGTAGTCGCCGCCCGCGCCGTGACAGTCCATGACGACGATCTCCGTCGCGCCCGCCGCCTTCGCCCCGCGCACGGCCGCGTTGATCTCCTCGGTGTAGAGCTTGCGCGCCTCCTGGTAGAGCGGCAGGTCGCCGCCCGCCTGGCCCCACTTGACGATGCCGGCGACGCCCTCGATGTCGCTGATGACGTGGACGCGCACGGCGGCAGACTACTCTGCGGCCGTGGACACAGGACTCGCAGGAAAGGCGGTGCTCGTCACCGGCGGCGCCGGCGGCATCGGCTCCGAGTGCGTGCGCGCGTTCGCGGCCGAAGGCGCGCGCGTCGTCGTCCACTACAACACGAGCCGCGAGCGCGCGGAGGCGCTCGCCGAGGAGCTCCCGGGCGCGGTCGCGATCGGCGCGGACCTCACGAACGAGGGTGAGGTCGATTCTCTGTTCACGCGCGCGCGCGAGGAGCTCGGCGGCATCGACGTGTGCGCCGCCGTCGCCGGCGTGTGGCCGCGCGACGACGAGCCCGTCTGGCGGCTGTCGCTCGCGCGCTGGGAGGACGTGCTGCGCGCGAACCTCACGGCCACCTTCCTCACCGCCCGCGGCTTCCTGCGCGAGGTGGAGCGCTCCGGCCACGGCAACCTCGTCCTCGTCGGCTCGACCGCCGGCCGCTTCGGCGAGGCCGGCCACGCCGACTACGCGGCGGCGAAGTCCGCCATCCAGGTCGGCCTGCTGCTCAGCCTGAAGAACGAGATCGTGCGCATCGCGCCCGCGGGCCGCGTGAACGCGGTCGCCCCCGGATGGACGTATTCGCCGATGACGCGCGGCGCGCTCGACCCGGCCGTCGTCGAGCGCATCAGCCGCACGATGGCGCTCCGCAAGGTGGCAATGGCCGAGGACATCGCCCGCGCCGTCGTCGTCCTCGCCTCCGACGAGCTCTCGGGCCACGTCACGGGCGAGCTGGTCACCGTGGCCGGCGGCATGGAAGGTCGGACGGTCCACTCCTAGACTGGAGGGGCCGATGGTCTGCCCCGCCTGCTCCACCGAGAACCGCCCCGGCCGGAAGTTCTGCTCCCGCTGCGGCTCGCCGCTCGCGCTCGCCTGCCCGAGCTGCGGCGCCGTCAACGATCCGGACGACGCGTTTTGCGGCGACTGCGGCTCGCCCCTGTCGGTCGACGCTCCCGCTCCCCGGGAGGCTCCGGCGGCAGAGCGGCGGCTCGTCTCGGTGCTCTTCGCCGATCTCGTCGGCTTCACCGCGCTGTCCGAGACGCGCGACGCGGAGGAGGTGCGCGAGCTCCTCTCGCGGTACTTCGACATCTGCCGCCGGATCATCTCCGTCTACGGCGGGACGGTGGAGAAGTTCATCGGCGACGCCGTCATGGCCGTCTGGGGCGCGCCGGTCGCGACCGAGGACGACGCGGAGCGCGCCGTGCGCGCGGCGCTCGACCTCGTCTCCGCCGTCACGGCGCTCGGCGCCGAGGTCGGAGCAGAGGAGCTGCGCGCGCGCGCAGGCGTACTCACCGGCGAGGCGGCGGTCACGCTCGGCGCCGAGGGCCAGGGCATGGTCGCGGGCGATCTCGTCAATACCGCGTCGCGCATCCAGTCGAGCGCGACTCCAGGTGCGGTCTACGTCGGCGAGGCGACGCGGCGCGCGACCGAGGACACCGTCGTCTTCGAAGACGCGGGCAGCTTCGAGCTGAAAGGCAAGGAGGGCCTCACGCGGCTGTGGCGTGCGCTACGCGTCGTCTCCGGGCTGCGCGGATCGCTCAAGTCGCACGGGCTGGAGGCGCCGTTCGTCGGCCGCGACCGCGAGCTGCGGACGATCAAGGATCTCTTCCACACCGCCGCCGACGAAGGGAAAGCCCGGCTTCTCTCTGTGACCGGCATCGCCGGCATCGGCAAGTCGCGGCTCGGGTGGGAGTTCTACAAATACTTCGACGGAATCGCGGAGACGATCTACTGGCACCGCGGCCGCTGCCTGCCCTACGGCGAAGGCGTGACGTACTGGGCTCTCGCCGACATGGTGCGCATGCGCTGCCGCATCGCCGAGGACGACGATCCGGCGCAGGGGATCGACAAGCTGCGCGCCGTGCTGGACGAGCACGTCCTGGATCCCGAGGAGCGCGCGTTCGTCGAGCCGCGTCTCGCGCATCTGCTCGGCTATGCGGAGCAGGCCGAGCACGAGAAGCATGACCTGTTCGCAGCGTGGCGCCTCTTCTTCGAGCGGCTGACGTCCGTGTATCCGACGGTGCTCGCGTTCGAGGATCTGCAGTGGGCGGACGAGAGCCTGCTCGACTTCATCGAGTACCTGCTCGACTGGTCGCGCGACCACCCGCTGTTCGTCGTCACGCTCGCGCGGCCGGAGCTGCTCGAGCGCCGGCCGACATGGGGAGCGGGTCGCCGCAACTTCACGTCGATGTTCCTCGAGCCCCTCGCCGCGGAGGCGATGGAGGAGCTGCTGACGGGCCTCGTCCCCGGCCTTCCCGAGGACCTGCGCGACCGCATCCTCGACCGCGCGGAGGGCGTGCCGCTGTACGCCGTCGAGACCGTGCGGATGCTGCTCGACCGCGGCCTGCTCATACAGGACGGCCCGGCCTACCGGCCCGCGGGCGCGATCGACTCGCTCGAGGTGCCGGAGACGCTGCACGCGCTCATCGCCGCGCGCCTCGACGGCCTGCCGACCGAAGAGCGTCGCCTCTTGCAGGACGGCTCCGTCCTCGGGAAGACCTTCTCGCGGGACGGCCTCGCAGCGCTGTCGGGGCTGACGCCGGACCGCATCGACGACCTGCTCGCATCGCTCGTGCGCAAGGAGGTGCTCGGCGTGCAGGCCGACCCGCGCTCCCCGGAGCACGGGCAGTACGGGTTCCTCCAGGATCTCGTCCGTCACGTCGCGTACGAGACGCTCTCGCGCCACGCCCGGCGCACGCGGCATCTCGCAGCGGCGGACCACTTGTCGACGGTTTCCGACGAGGCGATCGAAGTCGTCGCGTCGCACTACGTCGCGGCGTACGAGGCCGCGCCCGACGCCGAGGACGCGGCCGAGATCAAGACGAAGGCCTGCGACGCCCTCGTGCAGGCGGGGAAGCACGCGGACTCGCTCGCAGGCGCATCGGAGGCGCGCCGGTACTACGAGCAGGCCGCGCGCCTCGTCGACGGCCCGCACGAGCGCGCGCTGCTCCTTGCCGAGGCCGGCGAGATGGCTGGGCACGCGGCGGACACCGAGTCCGCGGGGCTTCTCCTCACCGAGGCGGTCGAGCTGCTCGAGGGGATCGGCGACACGCACGCGGCTGCACGGATCTCGGTTCGCCTCGGCCATTACCAACTGTTCTCCGGCAGGCGCGACGACGCGGTCGCACGTCTCGAGCGCGCGTTCGACGTCATCTCGGGGGACGAGCCCGACGAGGCACTCGCGCAGCTCTCTGCCGAGCTCTCGCGTGCGTACTGGTTCAGCGGCGATCTCGAGCGCTCGGCCGAGCGCGCGGAGCTCGCGCTCGACATCGCCGAGTCGCAGCGCCTCTGGAAACCGCTCGTCCAGGCGCTACGTGCGAAGGGCGGCGTCGGCATGAGCCGCGGCCATCCCGAAGAGGCGCTCGCATACATGAAGCACGGGCTCGAGATCGCGCGCGAGCACGGACTGACAGAGGACATCGCGAACTCGTGCTTCATCCTGTACGACAGCTGCTTCCG
>DASYFU010000039.1:0-3185 GCA_036498225.1 Gaiellaceae bacterium
GATTGATCCGTCGAGCTCGCCGCGCCACCAGAACGGCCGCTTTGGCCGTGGCCGTCCCCGCTTGCGTGCGGGCCCTTTGGCGGTAGGACGTGCCTCGGCCGTCGCGCGGCGAATCTCAGTCGAGCGCATCCCCTCGCGCCCGATCGCCGAGCGCTCAAGCGGCTTGCGCGAGCGCTGCTGCCACGCGCGCGTCTTGGCGGGGTCAGCGCGTAGCGGCTCCGAGCGCTTCATGCGATCGCCGGCTGCGTCTCGGCCCACGCGCGCCACGCGGCGTTCTCGCGCAGCGCCTCGCCGTCGACGTCGGGCCGATGGCGGTAGATGCGCCACTGGGTGTAGCCGCTGTACTGGCCGCGCCCGCGGCCGCAGATGTACGCGCAGCCGAAGGAGCCGGGGACGCCCTCATAGACGTGGACGGTCTCCTGCTCGCGCGGCTCGTCCTCGAGCAGGTTCAGCACGTCCCACTTCGCGGCATCGGCGTCGAGCACGAAGCGCACGTACATCGGCGCGCGCTGCAGGGTGAAGCCGACGCCGGCGGCAGGCCCGTCGAGCACGGTCGTCGGCATCAGTAGACCCTCCTGCGGCTGTCTTCGATGCCGGAGAGGAACGCCGCGCGCAGCAGACGGCGGAACGTGAGCAACGAGGGTCGGCGGTGGAAGGCGCGGATCAAGCGCTCAACGGCCGCGGCGTGGGTCTCGGCCCCGACGTCGTTCGTGAGCGGTGACGTAAGGCACATCGCGCGCGGCGATTTGGCTGCGAGTCCGATGTAGCCGCGCACCATGAAGTCGCGGCGGAAGTCCTCGAAATCGTTGCGCGTGTATGGGTCCGCCCATACGCTCACGAGGGCAACACCGCCCGCATCGCGTCGCTGAGCTCGAAGTCATCGGGCAGCGCTCGCATCGTGCCGTTGCGGATCCCGAACAGGAAGATCACGACGCCGGTCGTCGCCCACTCGCCGTCCTCGCGGTGCAGCGGCACCATCGCCACCGAGTGCCCGTGGTACGGCACGAAGGCGAGGATGCCGGCGAGCGGGATGCCGGTCTCGCTGACGGCGTCAGGATCATCGACCACGAAGAAACGATGCTGACCGCTGACGAAGTGATCGACGCCCTCGCGGCGCTCCGTGCGCCACGGCGAGTCGCGGACCGAGACGATGGCCTCTTCGAGCGTCACGACGCGCGCTCCTGCCGGGCTCGATCGACTGACTCTTGCATCGCGTCCACTAGGTTCGGAGCGTACGCCTCCTGGTCGGGCGGACGATCACCGGCTTGCGGCGTGTACTCCTCGAACCGCACGCCGCCCTTGATCTTGCGGAAGCCGAGCACGCGGCGCCCCTTCGCCGCCTTGAGCGGGATCGGCCCGTGCAGCTCGACCCACGGCTTGAGGTATTCGTCCAGACGTTTCTTGATCGCGCGCGCCTTCTGCCGCGCGCCGGCGGCGATCGCGGCCTGCTCGGGCGTGCGGATACCGCCGTCCTTGTAGTCGTCGTCGATCGGGCAGAGGTGCGCCTTGTGGCAGTTGAAACAGTGCTTGCCCGGCGAGGGCTTCCAGTGGCCGTGGCGCTCGAGGTCCTCCGTGCGCAGACGCGGCGGGGGCCCGGCGCGCAGCGCCATGTCGAAGTCCTCGACGACTTCCGCGAGCCAGCGTGCCGTCTTCGGCAGGTCTTGGCGGGTGATGCGCGCCGGCCGCGCCTTCGTGCGGCGCACGTAGAACTCGCGCAGCACGACCGCGTTGACGGCCGGGAAGTTCTGCATGACCAGCACGGCGTAGAAGCGCTGCTGGAAGAAGCCGTGATAGGAGAGGCTAGGGCTCTCGTCGTCCTCGTCGTGCTCTGGCGGGAGCGCCCACGTGGCCTTCCAGTCAAGCACGACGGCCTCGTCGGGCGGTCGCGCGATCAGCGCGTCGAGCTGGCCGCTGACCACGCGCTCGACGAGCTCACCGGTCTCGGCGTCGCGGTAGCTCACCGTGGCCTCGAGGCGGCGCTCGACGTCGATCAGGTTGCGGATCGTGAACTGGTTGTCGACCGCGAACTTGCGCACCGCCATTTCGATGTTCGGTAGCTCCCGGCGCGGCACGCGGACGCGGTCCTCCGGCGCGACGTCGCGCTGACGCAGCGTTTCCTCGAGGATCGCGAGCGCGACGCCGACCGGGATCGTCTCGGAGTCTGCGCGCTGCATCTCGCGCAGGCACTCGGCGATCGCCCGGTGCACGATCGTCCCGGCCGCCTGCGGATGCGTCGACCAGCCGTTCTCGTAGCGCAGCCCGAACAGCGACGCCAGTTCGCAGTCATCGAACAGGCTGAGTGAGGACTGCCGAACACGCGGCAGCCGCTCGCGCAGCTCGTCAAGGGAGATGGCCCGCTCGGTAACGTAGCGTGCGAGGTCGAGGCTGGCGCTCACGGTGCGCCTAGAACTGAATGTCGTCCCCGTCTGTGTTCTCCGGCGGCGGTTGGCTCGTCAGCAGGTCGCGCTCGAGTTCGGCGTCGCTGCGCTGCTGCTCGTTGAGGTCCTCGCCGGCGAGTGCCTCCTGCAGGTGCTCGACGCGACGCACGCGCACGCGCTCGGTTTCCTCTAGCTCGTTCTCCGACGGCGCGGGCTCTGCCGCGGCCGCGGCGGCCTCGGCGGCTGCCTGCGGCTCAGCGTCGCCCACGACCTCCGCATCGACGACGTCGTCGTCCTCGCCAGCGGCCGCCGGCTCGGGCACCGGGTCGCCGGTCAGACGCCGTCGCTCGGAAATCTCGGCGATCGAGCGACGGATCATCTCGAACTCGCGCTTGATCGCGCGCTCGCTTTCCTTGCCGGAGAAGACCATCTGCACCTTCGCCGTCGTCCACGAGTTCGGCGCGACGCCGTTCATCTCGAGCATCAGCGCGAGGGCCTCGTCGGCGTAGTCCTCGGGCAGGTAGTCGCGGACGGCCTTCTCGAGCTCCTCGTCGGTCGCCGTCGGCAGCGCGCCGGCGCCCCCCGGCTCACCGTCGCGCGCGCCGCCCTGCGGGAAGTCCTCCGGCACGTAGACGGGGATGCCGCGCATGGTCTCGGGCACGAGCAGCTTCACGCCCTGGCTCATGGCGCGGTTCCAGTACATCGCTCGGGGGTATTTCTTGTGGTTGGAGCGGTCGCGATTGAGTTCGGCGCGCTCGCTGTCTTCCTCGTTCCATTCGGAGATGCCCTGCGACTCGCCGTCGCGGA
>DASYFU010000040.1:0-6789 GCA_036498225.1 Gaiellaceae bacterium
ACGTGCATGCCGCCCATGTGGATGTGTGCGGCGGTCGCCGGGCCGGTGAGCTTCGTGAACGTGAGCTTCCACGTCAGCTTCGACCCCTTCAGCGTGCCCTTGAACTGACCGTGGGCGGCGGTGTTCTTGACGACCTGCTTCGGAATCTCCTGCCCGGACGAGAGCGCAGCCGTCCAGGTGGTGGTGCGGGTGGCCGCGAACGCGGCAGCAGCCATCGCGCCGACGGCAACGACGACGAGCAGTGCAACGAGCTTATTCACGGTGCCTCCTCCAGTTGACTCCCGAAGGTTCGTCGGAAGCCCGTGAACGGTTTTTTAAACTCTCGTTACGGCTTGGTTGCCTGCTCGCTCGAACGTGATCTCGCCGTCCACGGCGTCGACGCGGATCGAGTCGCCGTCGCCGAAATCGCCCTCGAGCAGCCGCAGCGCGAGCGGGTTCTCGAGCAGCCGCTGGATCGCGCGCTTGAGCGGCCGCGCGCCGTACGCCGGGTCCCAGCCGGCCTCGACGAGCGCCTCCTTGGCCGGGTCGGTCAGCTCGACCGTGATGCCGCGCTCTGCGAGCCGCTCGCGGACGCGCTCGAGCTGGTGCTCGACGATCTCCGCGATCTGCTCGCGCGACAGCGGCTGGAACACGACGATCTCGTCCACGCGGTTGAGGAACTCCGGCCGGAACCGCTCCCTCAGCTCGTCGACGCTCCGGATGTTCGACGTCATGATCAGCACCGTGTTGCGGAAGTCGACCGTGCGGCCCTGACCGTCGGTCAGGCGCCCGTCGTCGAGCACCTGCAGCAGCACGTCGAACACCTCGGGATGCGCCTTCTCGATCTCGTCGAGCAGCACGACCGAGTACGGACGCCGCCGCACAGCCTCCGTGAGCTGGCCGCCCTCGTCGTAGCCGACGTAGCCGGGCGGCGCGCCGACGAGGCGCGCGACCGAGTGCCGCTCCTGGTACTCCGACATGTCGAGCCGCACCATCGCGCGCTCGTCGTCGAACATGAACTCCGCGAGCGCGCGAGCGAGCTCGGTCTTGCCGACGCCCGTCGGGCCGAGGAAGACGAACGAGCCGATCGGCCGGTTCGGGTCCTGCAGCCCGGTGCGCGCGCGCCGCAGCGCGTTCGCGACCGCCTCCACTGCTTCGTCCTGGCCGACGACGCGGCGATGGAGACGCTCCCCCATGTGGATGAGCTTCTCGGTCTCGCCCTCGAGCAGCCGGTCGACGGGAATGCCCGTCCACCGCGCAACGACGGCGGCGATGTCGTCCTCGTCGACCTCCTCCTTCACCATCGGATCGTCGAGTTGGCTCTCGGACAGCTCCTGCTCAAGCGCGGGCAGCTCGCCGTAGCGGATCTCGGCGACGCGCTGCAGGTTGCCGGCGCGCTCTTCGCGCTCGGCCTCGCGCTTCAACTCCTCGACGAGCCTCGTGATCTCCTTGATGCGGTCGAGCGCTGCCTTCTCGCGCTCCCACCGCGCTGCGAGCCCGTTGCGCCGCTCCTTCACCTCGGCGAGCTCCTGCTCCAGCGCCTTGCGGTTCTCCGGGCCGGACGCGAGCTCGATCTCGAGCTGGCGCACGCGGCGCTCGGCCTCGTCGAGCTCGATGGGCGACGAGTCGATCTCCATGCGGAGCCGCGACGCGGCCTCGTCGACGAGGTCGATCGCCTTGTCGGGGAGGAAGCGATCGGAGATGTAGCGATCCGAGAGAACGGCCGCGGCGACGAGCGCGGCGTCGCGGATCCGCACACCGTGATGCGACTCGTACGTCTCCTTTAGCCCGCGGAGGATCGCGATCGTGTCGGCGACCGAGGGCTCGCCGACGAAGACGGGCTGGAAGCGCCGCTCGAGCGCGGCGTCCTTCTCGATGTGCTTGCGGTACTCGTCGAGCGTCGTCGCGCCGATGCAGCGCAGTTCGCCGCGCGCCAACATCGGCTTGAGCATGTTCGCGGCGTCGACCGCGCCTTCGGCAGCGCCCGCGCCGACGATCGTGTGCAGCTCGTCGATGAAGAGGATGAGGTTGCCCTCGGCGTTCATGACCTCGTTGAGGACGGCCTTCAGGCGCTCCTCGAACTCGCCGCGGTACTTCGCGCCTGCGAGCAGCGAACCGATGTCGAGCGCCCACACGCGCTTGCCCTTCAGACCCTCCGGAACGTCGCCGTCGACGATGCGCTGCGCGAGCCCTTCGATGATCGCGGTCTTGCCGGTGCCCGGCTCGCCGATGAGCACGGGGTTGTTCTTCGTGCGGCGCGAGAGCACCTGGATGACGCGCCGAATCTCCTCGTCGCGTCCGATGACGGGGTCGAGCTTGCCCCGCTCCGCCGCCTCGGTGAGGTCGCGACCGAACTTCGAGAGCGCCTGGTAGGTGCCCTCCGGATCCTGCGAGGTGACGCGCTGGCCGCCGCGCACCGCCTTGATCTTCGCCTCGAGCTGGTCGCGCGGGACGACGTCGAGCGCGAGCAGCAGATGCTCGGTCGACACGTAGTCGTCCTGCATGCGCTTCGCCTCGTCCTCCGCCTTGTCGAGCACGCGGGCGAGCGCCGCGGACACGGTCGGCTGCTGCTGTGCGCCCTCGATGCGCGGCTTCGTGGCGAGCGTCGCCTCCGCGTGCGCGCGCAGCGCGTCCGGGTCGGGGACGAGCTCGCGCGGTAGCTCCTGGTCGAGCAGCGCAATGACGAGATGCTCGGGATAGAGCTCCGGGTTGCCCATACGGCGCGCCAGCTCCTGCGCGGCTGCGACCGCTTCCTGCGACTTGACGGTGAGCTTGTTGAAGTCCATTCAGGCTCTTTCGGGTAGTCGGTCGTCGCGATAGAGCACGAGGTCGCGGCGGTACTGCTTGTGCACGTTCTGCACTTCCTGCTTCGCCTCACGCTGAAGCCGGTCGATCTGCATGTGCGCCTTGCGCAGCTCGTCCTCGAGCCGCAGCACGAGCTCGACGCCGGCGAGATTCAGTCCGAGCTCGGTCGTGAGTCGCTGGATGATCTGCAGCCGCTCGACGTCCGCCTCCGAGTAGAGGCGCGTGCCGCCCGGCGTGCGCTTCGGCCGCACGAGACCCTTCGTCTCGTACAGGCGAAGCGTCTGCGGATGCATGCCGACGAGCTCAGCCGCGACGCTGATCATGTACATGCCGCGGTCGTTCACGACGCTGCGGCCTGCCTCTGCTTGCGGTAGTAGACGAACCCGCCAATGGCGGTGGCGATGAGCGCGATCCCGATCCAGCCTCCGAGCAGGAACGCGGTGCGCACGCCGTTCCACAAGAACAAATAGATGAGGAACTTGCCGAGGAACCCGGCCTTCGCCAGGCCGATCCCGCCCGCGGCGATGCCGCCGCCGGCCGTCTTCACGCCCTTGCGACTCGTGCGCTCCTCCGCCGTCAGGGGCTCGGGGGCCTCGCGCGGTCCCTGCTTGAGCAGGTCCGGATCCATCAGCCACCTACTTTCTTCAACTCTTCGAGGAGTTCGCGCTCCTTCTTGTTCACGCGCTTCGGGACTTCGATGCGCACGCGCGCGAGCACGTCGCCCTTGCCGGAGCCGTTCAGCTTCGGCGCGCCGCGGCCCTTGATGCGCAGCAGCTTGCCGTCCTCGGAGCCGGCGGGGATCTTCAACGACACGGGGCCGTCCGGCGTCGGTGCCTCGACCGAGCCGCCGAGCCGCGCGGTCGCGTATGTCACCGGCACCTGTACGACGAGATCGTCGCCGCGCCGTTCGTACGTCGACGACGCCGCGACGCGCGTCACGACGATGAGGTCGCCGGCGGGGCCGCCGTTTTCTCCGGGCTCGCCCTTGCTCTTCAGCTTGATGCGCGTCCCGTCCTTGACGCCGGGCTTGATCTTCACGGTGTACGTCTTGATGCGCCGCTCGCGACCGGTGCCCTGGCACGTCGCGCACGGCTGCTCGATGACGGTGCCGTTGCCACGGCAGCGTGGGCACGGCTGCGAGAGCGCGAAGAGTCCCTGGCTCTCCGCCTTCACGCCGCGGCCGTTGCACACGGGACAGATGACGGGCGCGGTCCCGGGACGCGCGCCCGTGCCGCCGCACTCGCGGCACGCGACGCTCATCTCGACCGGGATCTTCGCCTCCGCGCCGCGGAGCGAGTCCTCGAACGAGAGGTGCACCTCGGTCTCGACGTCGCGGCCGCGGATCGGCTGACGCGTCGCACGAGTGCGTGCCCGCGTCGCGCCTCCGCCGCCGAAGAGGCCGCCGAAGATGTCCCCGATGTCGCCGAAGTCGAAGTTGCCGAAGTCGGCGTTCTGGCCGCCGGCGGGGCCTGGCCGTCCGTTCTGCGAGCCGAAGCGGTCGTACTGCTTGCGCTTCTCCGGATCGGAGAGCACGTCGTACGCCTGCTGCACTTCCTTGAAGTGCTCCTCGGCGTCCTTGTCGCCGCCGTTCGCGTCCGGGTGGTACTTGCGCGCGAGCTTGCGGTACGCCTTCTTGATCTCGTCCTCGGAGGCGGTCTTCTTGACGTCGAGCGTGTCGTACAGGGACGTCATTCGGCCACGATCACCCGTGCGGGACGCACGACGCGGTCGCCGAGCGTGTAGCCCTTCTGGATGACGTCGAGCACGTCGCCGGGCGCCGCGTCCTCGGACGGCTGCGCGAGCAACGCCTCGTGCACGTGCGGATCGAACTTGCCGACCGTGGCGATCTCCTTCACGCCCTGCCGCTCGAGCAGCGACGCGAGCGAGCGATGCACGAGACGCACGCCCTCCTCGAGCTGCGCCTCCTCGTGCTCCTCGGCCGCGTTCAACGCACGCTCGAGATCGTCGAGGATCGGAAGGAGCTCCTTCAGCAGCCGCTCGTTCGCGAGCGCGACGTACTCGGCCCGCTCGCGCGCGGCGCGCTTCTTGTAGTTCTCGAAGTCGGCGGCAAGGCGCAGAAGGCGGTCGTCCGCCTCCTGCGCCTGCTCCGTCTCCTGCTCGACGTGCTCGTCAGTCATTGGTCACGTCTTCGTACTCGGCGTCCTCGACGACCTCGTCGTCCGCGGTCGTCGAGCCGTTTCCGCCGGCGGACTGCTGCGCCTGCGCCGTCGCCTGGGCGTAGACCGCCTCGGCGAGCTTGTGCGAGGACTCCTGCAGCGCCTCCGCCTTCGCGCGGATGTCGGCGAGGTCGTCGCCCTCGAGCGCTCCGCGCAGCTCCATGATCCGGCCCTCGATCGTCGAGGCCTCGGACTCGTCGAGCTTGTCGCGGTGCTCCTTGAGCGAACGCTCGGTCTGGTACGCGAGCGTCTCCGCCATGTTCTTCGTGTCGGCGGCTTCCTTCAGCCGGTGCGCCTCGTCGGCGTGCGACTCGGCCTCGTTGATCATCCGCTTCACCTCGTCCTCGGACAGGCCGGAGCCGCCCTCGATGCGGATCTGCTGGACGTTCCCCGTGCCGAGGTCCTTCGCCGAGACGTTGATGATCCCGTTCGCGTCGATGTCGAACGTGACCTCGACCTGCGGCATGCCCCGCGGCGCCGGCGGAATGCCGACGAGCTGGAACTTGCCGAGCGTCTTGTTGTAGGCGGCCATCTCCGACTCGCCCTGGAGCACGTGCACCTCGACGGACGGCTGGTTGTCCTCCGCCGTCGTGAACGTCTCCGACTTCTTCGTCGGGATCGTCGTGTTGCGCTCGATGAGCTTCGTCATGACGCCGCCCTTGGTCTCGATGCCGAGCGACAGCGGCGTGACGTCGAGGAGAAGGATGTCCTTCACCTCGCCCTTGAGCACGCCCGCCTGCAGCGCGGCCCCGACGGCGACGACCTCGTCCGGGTTGACGCCCTTGTGCGGGTCCTTGCCGACGATCTCCTTGACCTTGGCCTGCACCGCCGGCATGCGCGTCATGCCGCCGACGAGGACGACGTGGTCGATCTTCGACGGGTCGAGGCCCGCGTCCGTGAGCGCCTGCTTCGTCGGGCCGACCGTGCGTGCGAGCAGGTCGGCGGTGATCTCCTCGAGCTTCGCGCGCGTCAGCTGGAGGTCGAGATGCTTCGGGCCCTCCTGCGTCGCGGTGATGAACGGGAGGTTGATCTGCGTCGTCATCGTCGACGACAGCTCGATCTTCGCCTTCTCCGCGGCCTCGTACAGACGCTGGAGCGCCATGCGGTCCTGGGCCAGGTCGATGCCCTGGTCCTTCTTGAACTCGGCGACCATCCAGTCGACGACCGCCTTGTCGAAGTTGTCGCCGCCGAGGTGGTTGTCACCGGCGGTGGACTTGACCTCGAAGACGCCCTCGCCGAGCTCGAGCACCGACACGTCGAACGTGCCGCCGCCAAGGTCGAAGACGAGGATCGTCTGGTCGGAGCCTTCCTTGTCGAGGCCGTACGCGAGCGCTGCCGCGGTCGGCTCGTTGATGATGCGCAGCACGTTGAGGCCGGCGATCTTGCCGGCGTCCTTCGTCGCCTCGCGCTGGGCGTTGTTGAAGTACGCGGGGACGGTGATCACCGCGTCGCTGACGGTCTCGCCGAGATACGCCTCGGCGTCCGCCTTGAGCTTCTGGAGGATCATCGCGCTGATCTCCGGCGGGGCGTAGTCCTTGCCCTCCGCCTTCACGCGCACGTCGCCGTTCGGGCCCTTGTCGACCTCGTACGGGACGATCTTCATCTCTTCCGACACCTCGTCGAACTTGCGCCCCATGAAGCGCTTGATCGAGAAGATCGTGTTCTGCGGGTTTGTGACCTGCTGCCGCCGGGCCGGAGCGCCGACGAGCCGCTGGCCGTCCTTCGTGAACGCGACGACGGACGGCGTGGTGCGGCCGCCCTCGGCGTTCGGGACGACGGTGGGCTCTCCACCCTCGAGCACGGCCATGCAGGAGTTGGTCGTGCCGAG
>DASYFU010000041.1:0-2447 GCA_036498225.1 Gaiellaceae bacterium
GCTTGTACGAGAAGGTGTTCTTGCCGAGCGATGCGGACGCGTCCTCGTCGTCGCGGATCGCGCGCAACACGCGGCCCCACGGCGTCCGCAGCGCGAGCCACGTCACCGCGAGAAGGACGACAGCGACCGCCCAGACGATGACGAGCATCGTCGCGTCGCTCGACGAGAAGCCGAGCGCGTGCTGCACGTGACCCTCGAACCGGCTCCACCCGCCGTTGTACTCGCTCGCTGTGCCGACCGGGCCGAGGGCGATCGTGCCCTGCGTGCCGCCCGTGAGCGAGCTGTCGTTCGTCGCGACATAGCGGATGATCTCGCTGAACGCGATCGTGACGATCGCGAAGTAGTCGGCACGCAGCCGCAGCGAGGTCAAGCCGAGAAGCAATCCGCCGACGGCCGCTGCGACGATCGCGAGCGGAGCGGCCAGCCACGTGCTCCAGCCTTCCTTCACGACGAGGATGGCCATCGTGTATGCGCTGATCGCCATGAACGCGACCTGCCCGAAGTTCAGCAGTCCGGCGAAACCGAATTGCACCTGCAGCCCGAGCGCGAGGATCGTGTAGATCCCGGCGACGACGCCGACGAACGCCCAGAAGCTCCCGCTCGCGAGAATGCTCATCCGGCGCGCGCCTGTCCGAAGAAGCCTTGCGGCCGGATCATGAGCGCGATCGCGAGAACGCCGAACGCGACCACGGGCTTGTAGACGGGGTTGACGCCTCCCGCGAAGCCCGACCAGGTGGAGACCTCCTGCGCGACGCCGAGCGCGAGACCGCCGGCGAGCGCGCCGTACGCGCTGCCGATCCCGCCGAGCACGACCGCGGCGAAGACCGGCAGCAGCAGCTCGAAGCCGAAGTTCGGGTCGAACGAATACTCGACGAGGGCCGCGAGAACGCCCGCGAGCCCGGCGAGCAGACCGGAGATCAACCAGGCGAGACGCGTCGCGCGTCCGACGTCGATGCCCGCGACCGCGGCCAGCGATCGGTCGTCGGCCATCGCTCGCAGCACGCGTCCGACCGTCGTCAGCGCGAGGAAAAGCCCGACGGCGACGATCGTCGCCGCGGCGGTGGCGATGGCGATGAGCTGCTGCTCCGAGAGTCGCACGCTGCCGAGCACGAAGACGCGGTAGGGGTTCACGCGGTAGCTCCGCGGCTGGGATCCCGCTGCGAGCAAGAGTGCTTGCCGCAGCACGAGCGCGAGCCCGATGGATGCGAGGAACAGGCTCATGAAGCCCGCGCGCCGGGCGCGCAACGGCTTCCAGAGGACGAGGTCCAGTGTCAGCGCGAGCGCCGCTGTCGCCGCCATGCCTGCGAGCGTGGCGACGATCATCGACTGGTGCAGAGGCCCGTTGACCCCGAAGGCGATGAGGGCGCCGAACGCCATCATGTCGCCGTAGGCGAAGTTGACGAGGCGCAGGATCCCGTACACGAGCGACACGCCGACCGCGGCGATTGCATAGACGGATCCGGTAACGAGGCCGTTGGCGACGAGCTGAAGGAACATGTCAGACGAGCTGCGGCTCGAACACGAGCCGACCGGCCGCGAAACGATCGGCGCCGAGGATGTCGAGCACCGGATCGCGCTCGCCCAGGATCGCGTCGGCAGTGATGCGCGCCACGGCGGGCGCGATCATGAAGCCGTGACCGCTGAAGCCGGCGGCGACGAACAGCCCCTCGTCGACCGGCCCCAGGATCGGTTGATGGTCGGGAGTGACGTCGTAGACCCCTCGAACAAGCAGCGGATACGAGACGTGGACGAGCTGCGGCAGGAGCGCCTCGCTCGCGGCGCGGATCGTCGCACGCCATTGCTCGCGGCCGGCATCCGCATCGCCGCGCGCGCCGAGGTCGCTCGCGAGCACGCGTCCGTCGGCGAGCTGCTTGGCGGCGAATGCGCGCTCGGCGGCAACGACGAGCGGCTCGAGGATCCGCTCGCGGATCGGCTCGCTGAAGAAGAGGTACCGGTCCTCGCGAGTGATCGGGAGATCGATCCCGAGGGGTGAGAGCAAGGCGTTCGTGTCCACGCCGCCGGCGACGACGACTGCCGAAGCTGCAATCGGTCCGACGATCCAGCCGTTTCCGTCACGGCGTAGCTCGGTGACGTCCGCACGATGGACGTCGATCCCATTCGCGAATGCTTCGACCACGGCCTGCGGCCGGTCGAAGTACCCGTCGTCGCCGCACCAGGCCGCGCCCACCAGCGCCTCCGCATCGAGGCCCGGGACGAGTGCGGCCGCCTCCTCATGTCCAACGATGCGAGACGGCACTCCCTCCTCGTTTTGAAGCGCCACGTTCGCGCGAAGACGCTCGAGCGTTGTCTCACTCTCCGCAACGAACATGTACCCGCACGCGCGCAGCTCGAGCGGCACGTTCGAGACGAGCAACTCGTTCGCCTCTCGCCAGAATGCGATCGACTCGCGGGCCAGCCGGCACGCCACGCGCGTTCCCCATTGCTGG
>DASYFU010000042.1:0-2153 GCA_036498225.1 Gaiellaceae bacterium
GCGCGGGAACGTAGATCTCGCGCACGAGCTCCGCCACCTGCGCCGCCTGCTGCCACCACACGCCTGCGTCGGCGCCCGTGTACGGCTTCGACGGGAGAAGCAACACCGGGTGCGCGCCGAGCGCCGCGAGCCCTTGCACGAGCGCGAGGACGTTCGCGCGGTATTGCGCGTTGTTCGCCGACCACGGCGTGACGAGGCCCGGCCCCGAGAGCTCGTTGAGGACGATCACCGGCGTGGCGCATCCGGTCTGCTGCTGCGCGAACGCGAAGAACGTCTTCACGCGTCCGGGGATGAGCGCCGGATCCGCCGGCGCGGTCGTCGTCCCGACGCGGTTCTTCAGGTTGAGGTCGAAGTAGACGGTCGCAGCGCCGAGCCCGCGCATCTGCGTGCCGTAGCCTCCGCTCCCCACGCCGACGACGATCCCCTGCTTGCCGAGGATGGCGTTGAACTGCGGCGTCTGCCAGCCGAACTCGGCCCACATCGGCTGCGTGTCCGGGATGCCGCACTGGCCCGCATACGGCGCGGGCGTTGCAGCGTGCGCGGCCGCAGGCCACGCCGCAAACAGCAGAACGAGAAGTGCGAGACGCTTCACGACCCCGACCCTTGATACCAGACGGGCCGCCCGGAGGCGGCCCGTCTTATCGCTGCTTTACGCGCCGGAATCAGCCTTCCGAATCCAAGGGCGTATCGACTTCAGGAGTTTCGGTCGCCTCGATCTCATCGTGCGAGGGGCCGCCGTTGCCGCCCGGCTCGCCGCCGAAGTCGAGGTTCAGGTCGGCGAGGCTGTCGCCGCCGTCGGAGCCGATCTCCTCGAGCGCCGCCAGCAGCTGCTCCTCGGTGGCCGGCCGCGTATACGCGCTGACTGGGACGGCCTGGGACGGGCCGATCTCGATCGAGCGGTACCGCTTCAGGCCGGTGGCCGCCGGGATGAGCTTGCCGATGATGACGTTCTCCTTCAGGCCGAGGAGGTGGTCGACCTTGCCCTCGATCGAGGCGTCGGTCAGCACCTTCGTCGTCTCCTGGAAGGACGCGGCCGAGAGGAAGGATTCCGTCGCGAGCGACGCCTTCGTGATCCCGAGGATCAGCGGCTCAGACGTCGCCTGGTCCTTCTTCTCCTTCTTCACGCGCGCGTTCTCACGGTCGAGCACGAGCTTGTCCACGAGCTGGCCGGGCAACAAGTTCGTGCCGCCGTTGTTCTCGATGCGCACCTTCTTCAGCATCTGCCGGACGATGAGCTCGATGTGCTTGTCGTGGATGTCGACGCCCTGCGACTTGTAGACCTTCTGCACCTGGTCGACGAGATACAGCTCGATCGCCGTGTAGCCCTTGAGGCGCAGGAGATCGGCCGGGCTGATCGAGCCCTCGTGCAGCGCGTCACCGGCCTCGACCCGCTCGCCGTGCGTGACGAGCAGCCGCGTGCGGCGCGGGACGGTGTACGAGCGCTCGTCCTCCTCCTTGCCGCTGTCGGCGAGGATGGTGAGCTTCACCTGCCGCTCCGTCTCCTCGATCGCGATCGTGCCTTCGATCTCCGCGAGCTGCGCGGCGCCCTTCGGGTTCCGCGCCTCGAAGATCTCGACGACGCGCGGGAGGCCGTGCGTGATGTCCGCGCCGGCGACACCGCCGGTGTGGAACGTCCGCATCGTCAGCTGCGTGCCCGGCTCGCCGATCGACTGCGCAGCGATGATGCCGACCGCGTCGCCGATCTCCGACATCTCGCCGGTGGCGAGGAACGTGCCGTAGCAGGCCTGGCACACGCCGGTCTCCGCCTTGCACTTCAGCACCGAGCGCACCGGGACGACGAAGCTCTCGGCTGCCTCGCCGAGCTCCTCGACGATCTCGCGCAGGCGCGGCATCGTGATCTCTTCGCCCTTCTCGGCGACGACCTTCTTGCCGGGCTTGCCGGACGCGAGCGGCTTGTGCACGTCCTCGGCGAGGATGCGCGCGGCGACGCTCTTGTTGAGGCCCTCCGCGTTGAAGAGGGGCAGCTCGACGAACTCCTTCGTCTTGCAGTCCTCCTCGCGGATGATCACGTCCTGCGAGACGTCGACGAGACGCCGCGTCAGGTAGCCCGAGTCGGCGGTGCGAAGCGCCGTGTCGGCGAGACCCTTGCGGGCGCCGTGCGTCGAGATGAAGTACTCGAGCACCGACAGGCC
>DASYFU010000043.1:0-10744 GCA_036498225.1 Gaiellaceae bacterium
CCGGCGCGCGCCAGGCGTACCTCATCGAGGAGCCGATGGCTGCCGCGATCGGCGCCGGGCTTCCCGTGGCTGAGCCGACCGGGAACATGATCGTCGACATCGGCGGCGGCACGACCGAAGTCGCCGTCATCTCGCTCGGCGGCATCGTCGTCTCGCAGTCGCTGCGTGTCGGCGGCGACGAGATGGACGAAGCGATCATCAATCACATCAAGCGCGACTACAAGCTGCTCATCGGCCAGCAGACGGCCGAGGAGATCAAGCTCGAGATCGGATCCGCGTGGGACATGAAGGACGAGCTGCAGGCTGAGGTGCGCGGCCGCGACATGCTCACCGGCTTGCCGAAGACGGTGATCCTCACCTCAGAGGAGATTCGCCGGGCGCTCGACGAGCCGGTCACCCAGATCATCGAGGCGATCAAGTCGACGCTCGACAAGACGCCGCCGGAGCTGGCGGCGGACATCATGGATCGCGGCATCGTCCTCGCCGGAGGAGGCTCCCTCCTCACGGGCCTCGACGAGCGGCTCAGGCACGAGACGCAGATGCCCGTGCACCTGGCCGAGAGCCCGCTCACATGCGTCGCAGTCGGCTCCGGGCGCAGCCTCGAGGAATTCGAGGCCATCCACCGCTCGAACCGCGCACGGGCACGCGGCCGCAACGGCCGCCGTTACAACTAGGACCCGGTTGCGCGCCTGATGGGCCTCGCCGCGCCGAAGCCCGCTGTAACCTAGGGCACGGTGGCGCCTCCGAACCGCTCCGCGCGTGTGGCGGTGCTGGGGTCCTCTCTCCAGCGCTCCAAGCCTCAGCCGTACCCGTCCCGGCACCGGACCGCAATGGTCCGCCGGGTCGTCCTCGCCGTGCTCGTCGTGCTCGCGCTCGCGCTGCTGACGATCTCGTTCCGCTCGCCGACCTCGGGGTTCCTCCACGACGCGCAGGGCTACGGCTCCGACGCGCTGCGGCCGTTCCAGGTCGCGGCCGTCCGTGTCGCGCGCCCGTTCCGCGACGCCTACAACTACGTCGACAGCCTCGCACGCGCGAAGTCGCAGGCCGCGAAGTACAAGAAGCTGCTCGACAACTACCGCGCGCAGGCATTGCTGACCGCGTCGGCGGTGCAGAAGACGAACGACCTCGAGAAGCTTCTGAACTTCGAGTCCGGCCCGCAGTACCCGCAGGACTTTCGCGCGGTGAACACATCCGTGCTCTCGTTCCCCTCCGGCGCGTTCACACAGCAGATCGTCATCGACGCGGGCACGAGCTCCGGCGTCCACGTCAACACGCCCGTCATCAGCGCGGACGGGCTCGTCGGCAAGGTGACGAACGCCGGCCACTCGACTTCGGTGGTCACGCTCCTCACCGACCCGAACAGCGCCGTCCCGGCCCGTGATTTGAAGACGCACGTGAGCGGCCTCATCCGCCATGGCCAGGGCGGGACGCTCATCCTCGACCGCGTGTCGAAGGATCAGGTCGTGAACAAGGGCGACTGGATCATCACGCGCGGAACCGTCGACCGCAGGTATCCGGACGAGTACCCGTACGGCATCCCGATCGGACGCGTCGTCGCCGTCGGGACGAGCGACATCGCGAGCTTCCTCACCGTCCAGGTGCAGCCGCTCGCGGACATCTCTTCGCTCGACGCCGTCGCGGCGCTCGTCCCCAAGCACGCCCGCGCAAAGCCGTGACGTTCGCCGACGGCCTCAAGGCCGCGGCGCTCCTGTTCGTCGCCGCGATCGCCCAGGTCTCCATCTTCTCGCAGGTGCACGTGTACGGCGGCGTGCCGCAGCTCGTGCTCGTCACGCTCGTCGGCGTCGCGCTCCTGCGCGGCGCGATCGTCGGAGCGGTCGCGGGCTTCTTCGCGGGGCTCGTGATCGACACGGCGACGCTCGGCCAGCTCGGTCTGACGTCGCTCGTCCTGACCGTGTCGGGTTACTGGATCGGCCGGTACGGCGAAACGACCGGACGCGACCGTGGCCACGCGCCGTTCCTGTCGGTCGCCGTCGTGACATTCCTGTACGCGTTCGGCATCCTGCTCGTCACGTTCATGCTCGGCGAGAGCGCGCCGGCCGGGGCCGAGATGCGGAGCCTGCTTCCGACGATCGTCATGAACCTTGTGCTGACCGGGCCCGTGTACGCGCTCGTCCGCCTGTTGCTCCGCCCGCGCGAACGTGCCGACTACGCGACCGAGGTACAGCTGCTTGGCTAGCACCACCGCGGAAGAACGCCCCCGCTCCAAGCGCTTCCTGCCGCGGAGCAAGAGCGTCGCCGAGCCCTACCGGCCGAGCCCGCGCCTCCTGCGCCGGGTGAGCGTTCTCGGCGTCGCGATGCTCGTCATCTTCGCCGTTCTCCTGCTCCGCCTGTGGGCGCTCCAGGTTCTCGCGGGAACGAAGTACGTCGACCAGGCTGCCGCCAACTCGTTCCGCACCGTGCGTGTGCAGGCGCCGCGCGGACAGATCGTCGACCGGAACGGCGTACCGCTCGTCACGAACGTTCCGGCGACCGCGATCCTCCTCTGGCCTGCCGACCTGCCTAAGGTGTACACGACGCGCTACGACGAGCTGCGCGCGCTCGCGAGGCTGACGAGCGTGCCGCTCTACCAGATCGCGGCCGGCATCAAGGTGCGACGCTCGGCGAACGACTTCGTCACGCCGGTCACCGTGCGCCAGTCCGCGAACGACTCGATGGTCTATTACCTGTACGAGCACGCATCCCAGTTCCCGGGCGTGACGACGTGGCGCACGTTCATCCGCCACTACCCGTACCACTCGCTTGCGGCGCAGCTCCTCGGCTACGTCGGCGAGATTTCGCCGTCCGAGCTGGCGGGTCTGTCCAAGCAGGGCTATCGACCCGGCGACGTCATCGGGCAGGCCGGGGTGGAGTCGTCATACGACAGCTATCTCCGCGGCGTCGCAGGCGCCGCGCGCATGCACATCGATGCGTTCGGCCGTCCGCGCAGCAGCCTCGTGACGACGACCATCGCGAAGCAGGGCAACAACGTCCGTCTCACCATCGACCTGAAGCTCCAGCAGGCCGCGGAGAAGGCGCTGCAGTACGGCATTCAGCTCGCGCAGGTGAACAAGCAGTACTACGCGCGCGGCGGAGCGATCGTCGCGCTCGATCCGACCGACGGCTCCATCCTCGCGATGGCGTCCTCGCCGAGCTATGACCCTTCCGTGTACGCGGGTCATGTGACGGAGCCGGAGCTGGCCCGCGCGGGCCTGACGAACAGCACGGCGGCGGCGAAGAACTACCCCTCACTGAACCGCGTGACCGACGGGACGTATCCGCCGGGCTCGACGTTCAAGCCGGTGTCGGCGTTGGCGGCGATGCAGGAGCACATGCTCTCGCCGTACGCATATCTGCCGTGCACCGCGACGTACAGCTCGCCGCAGGATCGCTCCCATCGCACGTTCCACAACTGGGACCCGAACGTGAATCAGGCGATGGATCTGCCGACCGCGCTCGCCTACTCGTGCGATACGTACTTCTATCGGGTCGGCAACGAGTTCTACAACCTCCCCGCCAATCGCGGCCAGCCGATGCAGAAATGGGCAGACATGTTCGGTCTCGGCAAGTCGACCGGCGTCGACGTCGGGCCGGAGGCGACTGGGCTCGTCCCGACGATCGGCTGGCGCGAGCAGCACTTCACGTCTGCGGTGGACAAGCTCTGGAAGCCGGGCGACTCGATCGAGCTCGCGGTCGGCCAGGGCGACCTGCTCGCAACGCCGCTGCAGATGGCTCGGCTGTACGCGGCGCTCGCCAACGGTGGCAAGCTCGTGACGCCGCACGTGCTCATGGACGTCGAGAGCCCGAACGGCGGCGCCTTCCCGGTGGCGGCGACACCCGCGCCGACGCAGGTCGGGGTCGATCCGGCGGCACTGCGGGTCGTGCAGAAGGGCTTGTGGGAGGCGACGCACATGCCGTTCGGCACGTCGTACGCCGTGTTCGGCAAGTTCCCCGTCTCGATCGTCGGAAAGACCGGTACAGCGCAAAAGGTCATCTCACTACCCGGGTATACGGGCTTGCAGAATCAGGCCTGGTGGTGTGGGTACGGCCCGTACAACTCGCCGAAGCTCGTGGTCTGCGCGCTGATCGAGAACGGCGGCTACGGCGGCGACGTCGCTGCCCCGGCCGCCGCCCAGGTGTTTGCGGCGTACTTCCACGTCAAGTTCCACGTCCTCGGCCCCATCCACAGCGACTGATGCAAACCATGGGCAGACTGCAGCGATGATCGAGTACGCGGGATCGCAGCACGCGGGGCGCCGCGATCGCGACGACGGCCTCGCCATCGTCGGCGTGCTCCGATCGCTCGACTGGGTGCTCCTCGCGGGCATCGGCGGCCTCATCGCCGTTGGGCTGTGGGCCGTGTCGGGCGCGACGCGCTTTGCCGTGACCGGCAACCCGAGCTACTACGTCGACCGCCAGATGGTCTACGCAGGCGTCGGTGTGGTCGTGCTCCTCGTCGCCTTGTTCATCGACACCGATTTCTACCGACGCGCTTGGAAGCCGATTTTCGTGGGGACGGCGCTGCTCATCGCGTTCGTCTTCGTCGTCGGGCACGCCGCACGCGGATCGACGCGGTGGATCTCGCTCGGATTCTTCACGTTTCAGCCGTCCGAGTTCGGCAAGCTCGCAGTCGTTCTCGCCCTTGCGGGCTTCATCGCCGACCGCGGCCGCGAAGGAGGCTCGATCGGGACGACGGTGCGCGTGCTCGGGCTCGGCGCGATCCCCGTTGTACTCGTGTTCGCGCAGCCGGACCTCGGGACGGCTCTCGTCTATCTCGCCGCGCTCGCTGCGATGCTGTTCGTCGGCGGCGCTTCGTGGCGGCAATTGACGGCGCTGGGCTCGATCGCGGCGCTCCTCACTGTCGTTGTGCTCTGGGCGGGTCCCGCGGTCGGCGTGAACTTCCTCAAGAGCTACCAGCAGGCACGTCTGACGTGTTTTGTCCATCCGTCCCGCTGCTCGGACATCAACACGCGCTACAACCTCGAGCAATCGATGGTCGCCGTCGGCGCCGGCCAGGTGAACGGCCGGGGCGTGAACAACTCGACGCAGACGAACCTCAACTTTCTGCCCGAGCACGGCACCGATTTCGTGTTCGCCTCGTTCAGCGAGCAGCACGGATTCGTGGGCGCGTCATTGCTGCTCGGCCTGTACTTGCTCGTCCTCTGGCGTGCCCTGCGAATCGTCTCGATCGCGCGCGACTTCTACGCGGCCATCGTCGCCGGCGGCATCGTCGTGGCGTTGCTCTTCCAGATCTTCGTCAACGTCGGTATGACGATGGGGATCGCGCCGATCACCGGCATCCCCTTGCCGTTCGTGAGCGTCGGCGGCTCGTCGATGATCGCGAACCTCGCCGCGATGGGCGTGCTGCTCGCGATCTACGCACGCGGGCGTGCGGCGCGGCGTCGCAGGTGAAGAGCCCGATCGCGCTGGGCGCGGTTCGGAAGCTCATCAAGGAGCTCGACGCCGCCGGGAAGGAACGCAAGCCGGTCGCGATCGGCGGCGCAACGGAGATCGCGCGCACGCTCGAGCGTGAACTGACGCGGGGCGGCGACGCGAGCGCGGTGCGCGTGGGCTCACCTCAAGGAGCTGCCCTCTACGTTCAGATCGGAAGCGACGAATCTGCGCCGCGGGCGGCACGGAAGGCGCGCGTGCCCATCGTCGCCGTCACGTTCGACGATGCCGATGCCGACCTCCCGTACGTCTACGCGACGGACATCGTCCGCGTCGGGGCGGGGGAGCGATTGCCGATCGAGCGCATCGCCGAGGCGATGGCCGCGCGGCTCGGCGAGGACGGCGCCCCGCTGGCGGCGCGGCTGCCGGTGCTACGCGGCGCGGTCTGTGACCGGATCGTCGCGTCGTTCGCGCGGAAGAACGGGCTCGCCTCGGCGGCGTTGTTCGTTCCGGGCGCCGACCTGCCCGTGCTCGCGCTCAACCAGGTGCGGATGCTTCTCCTGCTCGACCAGGCGTACGGCCTGGAGCTCGACCCCAAGCAGCGGCTGCCGGAGATCCTTGCCACCGTCGGCGCCGGCTTCGGCCTGCGCGCGGTCGCCCGCGAGCTGCTCGACGTCGTTCCGGTAGCGGGGTGGGCCGTAAAGGGCGCCGTTGCGTATGCAGGCACGCGAGCCCTCGGCCAGGCCGCAATCAAACGCCTCGAACTCCTGCACGCCTAGGCCGCCGCTGGGCGAAGCTTCGCGCGGCGGGCCTTTATCGCGCGGAGCCGTTGCTGGAGGCGTGCCCATGCCCACGGCTCGATCTCGAGGTAGCGGGACTCAGTCTGGCCGCGGATCGCCTCGCCGTACTCGAACCAGGCGTCCGCCTCCTCGATGAGCAGGAGCTCCTCGGCTTCCATACGCTCCATTCGCGGGATCGTAGGACCGTGGTCGGACGGCACCGCCGAAGCGCCCTGCTACCCTGGCCGTACATGGTTTTCATGTCTTACCCGCAGCGCGCGCGCCGCCTCGACCCTCGAGGCGCTGCTGTCGCGCGCACGAACGAAGGAGTTTCTTCTTGCCCTGGTTCCGCAGACGGAAGCAGCAATTCGACGACGCGGCCGCTGAGCCGGCCGCACCCGAGGCTCCGCCCGAGCCTGACGTAATCGAGCCGGCCGCAGACGCGGCCGACACAACCGATCCCACCAAGCCCAAGCGCCGCCGCGGTAGCCGCGGAGGGCGCGGGCGAAAGAAACCCGGCGCCGCAGGCGCGGAAAAGCAGGCGGAAGCGCCCGCGAAGAAGCCGGAGCGCAAGCCGCAGCAGCAGCAGCTGTCGCAGCGGCAGGAGCGTCGCCGCCAGGAGGGCGGCCGTCGCCGCCAGGCGCCGCGTCGCGCACCACTGCCGGCCGCGAAGCGTGAGCTGATCGTGTCGGTCGACGTGGGCGAGCAGCGCGTCGCCGTCCTCGAGGACGACCGCGTCGCCGAGGTCTACCTCGAGCGCCCCGACCGCCGGTCGATCGCGGGGAACATCTACCTCGGACAGGTCGACAACGTCCTGCCCGGGATGGAAGCCGCGTTCGTCGAGATCGGCCTGGAGAAGAATGGCTTCCTCTACGTCGACGAGATCGTCGGCCCTGAGCTCGAGCGCGGCCACGGCCGGCGCATCCAGGACCTGATCAGCCGCGGCCAGACGATCCTCGTCCAGGCGGTGAAGGACCCGATGAAGACGAAGGGCGCCCGGCTGACGACGCAGATCTCGCTCCCCGGCCGCTTCGTCGTCTTCGTCCCGCAGGGCGAAGGGCTCGGCGTATCGCGCCGGCTCGACGACGACGAGCGCAACCGCCTGAAGGACATCCTCAAGAAGCTGAGCGTCAAGGAGGGTGGCGTCATCGTTCGTACGGCCGCCGAGGGCGCGTCCGAGGAAGACATCGAGCGCGACCTCGTCTTCCTCCAGCGGCTGTGGAAGTCGATCCAGGCGAAGGCGAAGACGGCGTCCGCGCCCGAGCTCATCTACCAGGAGGCGGAGCTGCCGCTGCGCGTCACGCGCGACCTCTTCACGGGCGACTTCGAAAAGGCGTACGTCGACAACGACCAGGCGTTCAAGCGCATCACCGGCTATCTGAAGAAGACGTCGCCGCACATGGTCGAGCGCGTCATCCGCTATCGCGAGAAGACGCCGCTGATGGAGGCGTTCGGCGTCGATGCCGAGATCAAGTCGACGCTCAATCGCCGCGTCGACCTTCCCTCCGGTGGCTATCTCATCTTCGACTACGCGGAGGCGTTCACCGTCATCGACGTGAACACGGGCCGCTTCGTCGGCTCGCGTGGCAAGAGCTCGAGTGGACGGCTCGAGGACACGATCACGAAGAACAATCTCGAGGCGGTGAAGGAGGTCGTCCGCCAGCTCCGTCTGCGCGACGTCGGCGGGATCATCGTCATCGACTTCATCGACATGGCGAATCCGAAGAACCGGAAGACGGTCGAGGACGCGCTGCGCGAGGAGCTCGAGCGCGACCGGACGAAGACGTACGTCGTCGAGATCTCGCCCCTCGGGCTCGTCGAGATGACGCGCCAGAACGTGACCGAGGGCCCGCGCGAGGTCATGACGCGCAAGTGCCCGACCTGCGGCGGCGACGGCATCGTCCTCTCCGAGGCGTCGGCCGCGATCGACGTCGAGCGCAGGTTGCGTGCACTTGTCGCCGGCTCCCGCTCGCAGGCATACCGCGTCGAGCTCGCCGCGCCGATCGCGAGCGCGCTCGTCGGCCCGGGCGCGCGCAGGCTGATCGAGCTCGAGGCGCTGACGAAGCGGCGCTTCTTCCTCGAGGGCAAGCCGGACATGCACCTCGACCACTTCGTCGTGCTCGCCGAGGGCAAGCTCGCCGACCTGACGCCGCCCTCTCCGGTGGCGGAGGGCGCGGAGCTGCAGCTCGAGCTCGGCGAGGTCGACCGGCACGACGCCACTGCCGCCGTCGGGAAGGTTGACGGCATCGACGTCGTCGTCGGCGATGCAGCGCAGCTCGTCGGCAAGCGCGTGAAGGTGCGCGTCGAGCGAGTGCTCGACGGCACCGCGTACGCGTCGATGACACGGAAGACGAAGACCGTCGAGCCCCTCACGGCGGAGGCCGAAGCCGAGAAACCGACGCGCAAGCCGCCCGCGCGCAAGGGCGCCGAGACCGACGTCGACGTCGACGTCGACGAGGGCGAGATCGAGGTCGAGACCGACGTCGAATCCGATGTCGAGGCCGAGGTCGACGAGCCGGTGTCGGACACCGAAGTCGAGGACGAAGGCGCCACGCCTGCCGCGGTTCCGGCGAAGAAGAAGACACGCCGCGGCTCGCGCGGCGGACGCGGCCGGAAGAAGCCGGCCGGCGCGACGGCGACAGCGATGGCTTCCGGCGCCGCGACCACGATCCACCTTCCGCCCGACGATCTCGGCGAGCCCGCAGCGCCTGCAGAGACCGCAGAGCCTGCCGAGGTGCAGCAGCCGTCCGAGAACGGCGCCGAGCCGACGGCCGCTCCGGCGAAGAAGAAGACGCGCCGCGGCTCGCGCGGCGGCAAGAACCGCCGTAAGCGGACGGCCGCGGCGACGGGCGTCGTCCCGGCATCCGAGAACGGCTCCGAGCACGCGGCGGAGCCCGCCCACGAGCCCGATCCGGTGCTCGAGCCGGAGCCCGTCGCCGAGGTCTCCGCCGCACAGGAGGAGGAGTGGGGCTACGTCCCCATGTCCGAGTGGGGCGACGAGATTGACAGCTGATCTCCGCTACAATCCGGCCCTCGCGGGCCTCTGAGCCCGCGTTTCAGCGCCATGAGCTACGCGATCATCACCGTTGGCGGCAAGCAGCACCGCGTCCGAGAGGGCGAGCGGCTGCTTGTCGAGCGCCTGAAGCTCGACGAGGGCAAGACCTTCAACCCGCGCGTCCTGCTCATCGGGGGCGACGGCACGACCGACCTGTCGCCGACGACGACCGTGACCGCGCGCGTCCTCAACCACCAGCTGGGCGAGAAGGTGCGCATCGGCAAGCTCAAGCGGCGCACCGGCTACCGCCGCCACAACGGCTATCGCAGCAAGCTGACGCAGATTCAGATCGAGGCCATCGGAGCGGGGACGAAGAAGGCACCGGCTGCCCCGAAGACGGCAGCGGCCCCGAAGGCTGCCGCCGCGCCGAAGGCGGAGGCTCCGAAGACAGAGCCCGCACGCACGGCGCATCCTCCGAAGGGCTACGAGGACATGTCGATCGCGGAGATCAAGGAGCACGTCTCGACCTGGCGGCGCCCGAACATCGAGGCTGCCCTCGAGTACGAGCAGGCGAACGCGAATCGCAAGGGCGCGATCGCGACGCTCGAGTCGGCGCTCGCCGCGAAGGAGGAGCACTAATGGCACACAAGAAAGGCCTGGGCTCTTCGCGCAACGGCCGCGACTCGAACCCGCAGATGCTCGGCGTCAAGCTCTTCGCCGGCCAGGACGTGACCGCGGGGATGATCCTCGTCCGCCAGCGCGGGACGCGCTTCCGCCCGGGCCCCGGCACAGGCATCGGCAAGGACGACACGATCTTCGCCACCCGCGAGGGCAAGGTCGCCTTCCGCACGAGCGGCGAACGCCGCTTCATCAGCGTCGTCGACTAGAGCGCGTCGTGTTCCACGATCGCGCCCGGTTGTGGGTGCAGGGCGGCCGCGGCGGCGACGGGTCGATCCACTTCCGCCGGGAGAAGTACGTGCCCAAGGGCGGGCCGGACGGCGGCGACGGCGGCCACGGCGGCGACGTCGTCCTCGTCGCCGATTCGCGCCGACGCGATCTGTCCGGCATCCGCCCGAACCAGAAGCTGCGCGGCGGTCGCGGCGGCGGCGGCGGCGGCCGCTTGTCGCACGGCGCCGACGGCGACGAGGTCGTGCTGAACGTGCCGGTCGGAACGCAGGTGCTCGACGCCGAAGGCCGGCTCATCGCCGACCTCGCGCACCCCGACGACCGCGTCGTCGTCGCCCGCGGGGGCGGCGGTGGTCGCGGCAACAAGCAGTTCGCGCACGCCACGCGGCAGACGCCACGCTTCGCCGAGGTCGGCCTCCCGGGCGATGAGGGCGAGATCGAGCTGCGTCTGAAGCTGCTCGCCGACGCTGCGCTCGTCGGTCTCCCCAACGCGGGGAAGTCGTCGCTGCTCGCGCGCATCTCCAACGCGCGTCCCAAGGTGGCCGACTATCCGTTCACGACGCTTGCACCGGTGCTCGGCACGGTCGAGGCCTCCGATGGTCGCCAGCTGACCGTCGCCGACGTGCCCGGTCTCATCGAGGGCGCGAGCGAAGGCGTCGGCCTCGGCCACGAGTTC
>DASYFU010000044.1:0-4543 GCA_036498225.1 Gaiellaceae bacterium
CTGGCGCCGTGACGGCAGCCCGATCAAGCTGGAGCCCGGGTCGGGGCTGGAAGGGGCCGATGTCATCTTCCCCGCGCTGCACGGGCCGTTCGGCGAGGACGGCACGGTGCAGGGGTTGCTCGAGCTCGCGGATGTGCCGTACGTCGGCGCCGGTGTCGCCGCATCCGCGCTCGCGATGGACAAGGACTTGTTCAAGAAGGTGATGCGCGACAGCGGCATCCCGGTCGCGCGCCACCACACGATCCGCCTCGGCGACCCGGTCGACAACCCGATCGGGTATCCCGCGTTCGTGAAGCCCGCGCGGCTCGGCTCGTCCGTCGGCATCTCGAAGGTGCACGACGAGCCCGAGCTCGAAGCCGCGGTCGCGCTCGCGCGCCGTCACGACGAGAAGGTGCTCGTCGAAGAGCTGGTCGCCGGGATGGAGGTCGAGTGTGGCGTGCTCGGCAACCGCCAGCCACCGCCGATCGCCTCCCTTCCCGGCCGCATCGACACGCTCGAGCACGAGTGGTACGACTACGCGTCGAAGTACGACGAGGGCGGCATGGAGCTCGTCGTCCCGCCCGAGTTGCCGCAGAAGACGGTCGAGCTCGTGCAACGGCGCGCCGTGGACGCGTTCGTCGCGAGCGAGTGCGAGGGGATGGCGCGCGTCGACTTCTTCGTTCGCGACGACGGCGAGGTCGTGGTCAACGAGCTGAACACGATTCCCGGCTTTACCGCGACGAGCGTCTACGCGAAGCTCTTCCAAGCGTCCGGCATCGAGTACGCCGAGCTCCTCGACCGGCTGGTCGCGCTCGCGCTCGAGCGGCACGAGCGCCGCTCGCAGCTCGAGTTCTAGGAGCTACGACCTCGCCTTGACCTCGGAGATCCGCACGTAGTCGTTCGGCGGAAGCTCTGTGATCCACAGGACGTAGTACCGAGCCGTCGATCCCCGCAGCGTGAACGTCGTCGATCCCTGCACGGTCTCCGTCGCCGAGTCGTCGGTGAACGGCCCGCTCGGCGTCGGGGCCCCGCGGACGATCGCGGTGAAGCCCGGCGTCGACGACGTCACCGTCAGCTGCTCGAGCTTTACCGCTCTCCCGGCGTCGAGGACGAGCCCGAGACCGGACTTGAGCCCTCCGAACTGACGCGTCGTGTACCGCTCGGTGTCCCAGTACGTGCCCGGGTTGCCGTCGGTTGCGAGGTGGGCGGAGTAGCCGTGCTCGCCGCCGTCGCCTTGCGGGTCGTAGTCCCCGACGCCGTGCAGCCTCACCGTGCTCCCGCCCGACGCCGAGCCGCCCGCGTGGTGCTTGCCGCCCAGCGGCGAGCCGCCGAAGACGATCGCGGCGACGACGACGGCGATGAGGACGGCGCCGGCGAGGAAGAGGAGCAGTGGGAGCCGGGCTCGGCGGCGTTGCGTGCGCACGCGCTGAACCGGCGGCGGCTCGCCCACAACGGGCATTCCTCTGATCATCGTGCGGTCGGCGTCGAAGCCGCCGAGATCCTCCTGGCAGCGGCGCAGCTCGTTCGCGAACGCGTCCATCGACGGGAATCGGTCGGCTGGGTCCTTCTCCATCGCGCGCTCGACCGCGTGCGCGAGCCGCGGCGGGACGTCCCGTCGCTGGTCGAGCAGGCTGGGCGCTTGCTCGGTCACGTGCTTCATCGCGACGACGACGAGGTTGTCGCCGCGGAAGGGCACCTCGCCCGTCAGCAGCTCGTACATGACGACGCCGAGCGAGTAGATGTCGCTCGCCGGCGTCACCTGCCGGCCCGACGCCTGCTCCGGCGAGAGGTAGTTGCTCGTCCCGAGCACCGTTCCCGTCTGCGTGACGCCGCGCTCGACGTCGAGCGACCGGGCGATGCCGAAGTCCGTCACCTTGGCGCTCCCCGTCGCGTCGACGAGGACGTTCTGCGGCTTGACGTCGCGGTGGACGAGATCGTGCGCGTGCGCGAACGCGAGCGCGTCCGCGATCTCAATCCCGATCTCGATCGCCCGCTCGATCGGCAAGGGGCCGGTCCGCTCGATCAGCTGCTTCAGGTTCTCCCCGTCGACGAACTCGAAGACGATGAACTGACTGCCGTCGCTCGAGCCGCGGTCGATGACGGTGACGATGTGCGGATGCGAGAGCTGCGCGACCGCGCGCGCCTCGCGCCGGAAGCGCTCCACGTACTCGGGATCGTCCAGGAAGTGCGAGTGCAGGATCTTGAGGGCGACCTTGCGCTCGAGCATCCGGTCGTGACCCCGGTAGACGGTGGACATCCCTCCCTGGTCGACGAGCTCCTCGAGCTCGTAGCGGCCTGCGATCACGTCACCGACCATCGGGCCGCTCCGGCGTGTGTGGGCATGGGAAGACGGCGAGCGCGGCGGCACGACGATAGAACGCGCGAACGCCTCTCGCGGCTACGCGAGAACTGCCTCGAGCGCCTCGCCCCAGACCCCGAGCGCCTCTTCGAGCTCGGAATCGCGGATCACTAGGGGGCAGAGGACACGGATGCAGTTCGAATGAGTTCCCGCCTTCAGGAGGAGCAGGCCGCGCTCCGCAGCCGCGTCCGCGACCGCCGAGGCCAGCTCGGGCGCGGGGCGCTTCGACTCCGGGTCTTCCACGAGCTCGATCGCGAGCATCGCGCCGAGGCCGCGGACGTCGCCGATCTGGGCATACCGGCGCTGCCACTCCTCCATCCTGCCCCGGATGACGTCGCCGATGCGTGCGGCACGGTCGACGAGGCCCTCGTCCTCGATCACGTCGAGGACCGCGGCGGCGGCGGCCAGCGCCACCGGGTTGCCGACGTACGTGCCGCCAACACCGCCCTCGCCGGGGGCGTCCATGATCTCCGCCTTGCCGAGCACGCCCGAGAGGGGGAGGCCGGCTGCGATCGACTTCGCGACGACGAGCAGGTCCGGCTCGACGCCGGAGTGCTCGATGGCGAACATGCGTCCCGTTCGCCCGAAACCGGTCTGCACCTCGTCGACGACGAGGACGATGCCGTGCTCGTCGCAGATCTCGCGCACGCCGCGCAGGAACTCCGGCGGCGCGACGACGAAGCCGCCCTCTCCGAGCACGGGCTCGATCACAATTGCCGCGACGTTCTCGGCCGCGACCTGCGTGACGAGCGCGCGCCGCAGCGCATCGAGCGCCTCGCGCGCATCGACGCCGCGGTACTCGTACGGGAACGGGACGCGGTAGACCTCGGGCGCGAACGGGCCGAGCCCGGCCTTGTACGGATGCGTCTTCGAGGTGAGCGTGAGCGAGAGCAGCGTGCGCCCGTGGAACGCGCCTTCGAAGGCGATCACTGCAGGACGCCCGGTGTACGCGCGCGCGAACTTGACCGCGTTCTCGACCGCTTCCGTGCCGGCGTTGAAGAACGCCGCCTTCGCCGGCCCCTCGAACGGCGCGAGCGCGACCAGCCGCTCCGCGACGTCGACGTAGACCTCGTACGGGACGATGGTGAAGTCGGTGTGGAGGAAGCGCGCGGCCTGTTCCTGCACCGCCTCGGTTACGTGCGCGTGCGTGTGACCGACGTTCAGGCAGCCCACGCCGCCGGCGAAGTCGATGAACGTGTTGCCGTCGACGTCCGTGAGCGTGGCGCCGTGCGCCTCGGCCGCGACGACCGGCAGGTAAACCGCCAGGGCCGAGGAGACGACTGTCTCCAGGCGGGCCAGGATCTCCTGGGAACGAGGCCCCGGGATCTCCGTTTTCAGCTCGATGGAGCGGATCGCGGCCATGTCTGCACGATATCGACGTTACGATCGGCCCCGTGGTCCTGTCCGACGCGACGATCGCCCGGCTGCTCGCGGAGGGCCGGATCGAGATCGATCCGTACGACGACTCGCTTCTTCAGCCGTCCAGCGTCGATGTGCGCGTCGACCGGCTCTTCCGCGTCTTCCACAACAACCGGTACCCGTACATCGATGTGAAGCAGGAGCAGGAGGAGCTGACGGAGCTCGTGCGCGTCGAAGGCGACCACCCGTTCGTCCTCCATCCGGGCGAGTTCGTGCTCGGGTCGACGCTCGAGCGCATACGCCTGCCCGACGACCTCGTCGCGCGGTTGGAGGGCAAATCGAGCCTCGGCCGGCTCGGCCTGCTCATCCATTCCACCGCCGGCTTCATCGATCCCGGCTGGGACGGGCACGTGACGCTCGAGCTCTCGAACGTCGCGACACTGCCGATCACGATCTACCCGGGGATGAAGATCGGGCAGATCTCCTTCATGCAGATGACCGAGCCGGCCGCTACGCCGTACGGGTCGGCGTCGATCGGGTCGAAGTACAAGGGCCAGGAGGGACCGACGCCGAGCCGCTACTTCAAGAACTTCGAGACGTGACCGTCCTCGTCACGGGCGGAACGGGCTTCGTCGGCGAGCACGTCGTCCACGCCTTGCGCGCGCGCGATGTGCGGGTGCGCGTGCTCGTGCGCGATCCCAAGCGCGCGCGCCGCCTCTCGGCCTGGGGCGCGGACATCGTCGTCGGCGACGTCACCGACACGACCGTCCTGCGGGCCGCGTGCACCGGAGTGCAGTCGGTCGTCCATCTCGTCGCCATCATCAAGGGATCGCGTGCCGACTTCGA
>DASYFU010000045.1:0-1545 GCA_036498225.1 Gaiellaceae bacterium
GCAGAACAGCCCGTCTCCTCGCCCGGCGTGTGGAACCGGCTCGAGTACCGCCCGCTCGAGGGCTTCGTCTTCTGCGTGACGCCGTTCAACTTCACCGCGATCGCCGGCAACCTGCCGAGCTCGGTCGCGCTCATGGGCAACACCGTCGTGTGGAAGCCCGCGTCGACCGCGGCCTATGCCGCGTGGTGGCTGATGAAGCTGTACGAGGAAGCGGGCCTGCCGCCCGGCGTCATCAACCTCGTCTACGGCTCGGGTGCTGCGATCGGCGACGCCGCGCTCGCCCGGCCCGACCTCGCCGGCATCCACTTCACCGGCTCGACCTCGGTCTTCAACGGGATGTGGAAGACCGTCGGCTCGGACGTCGGCCGCTACCGCAACTACCCGCGCATCGTCGGCGAGACCGGCGGCAAGGACTTCATCCTCGCCCACCCCTCCGCAGACCTCGACGCGCTCGCGACAGCGATCGTGCGCGGCTCGTTCGAGTACCAGGGACAGAAGTGCTCTGCCGCATCACGCGTCTTCGCGCCCTCGAATCTCTGGCCGGAGATCCGCGATCGGCTCGTCGAGGACGTGCGCGGCCTGCGCATGGGCGACGTCGGCGACTTCTCGAACTTCATGGGCGCCGTCATCGACAAGAACTCGTTCGCGACCCAGAAGGCGGCGATCGACGAGGCGAACGCGTCGAACGGCAACGCGTCGGTGCTCGTCGGCGGCGGATACGACGACTCCGACGGCTGGTTCGTCGAGCCGACCGTGATCGAGACGAGCGATCCCGACTTCCGCACGATGCGGGAGGAGCTCTTCGGTCCCGTCGTCACCGCCTTCGTCTATGACGAGAAGCGCTACGACGAGACGCTCGACCTCATCGACGCAGGCGCGCCATACGGTCTCACCGGCGCGGTCTTCTCTCGCGACCGCTCGGCGGTCGACACCGCCCGCGAACGCCTGCGCTACGCCGCCGGGAACTTCTACGTCAACGACAAGCCGACCGGCGCCGTCGTCGGCCAGCAGCCGTTCGGCGGCGCGAGAGCGTCGGGCACGAACGACAAAGCCGGGTCGATGTGGAACCTCATCCGCTGGGTCTCGCCGCGCACGATCAAGGAGACGTTCGTCCCGCCGACGGACTACCGCTACCCGTTCCTGCAGTCGGACTAGAGGACTGCGTGCCGAGGCCGTTTCGACTTCGGCTTGGGCTTCTTCTTCGGCTTGACCTTCGGCTTCGGGGGAGGCGGCTGCTGCACCTTCATCTGCGCCGGCGTGAACGCGACGGCGAAGCCCGAGCCATCGGGCGTCAGCGCGGCCGGCGCCGCGGAGCCGGCATTGCCGCCGAGCTCGATCGACGTCGCGCTCCAGCTCGCGTCGGAGATCGTCCCGACGTGACCGTTGGCGGTCGTCGACGATCCGCTGAACTGCACCGTTCCGAAGTTGGCCAGCTGCAACGGGAAGCAGTGAGCGCCGAAGCAGCGTGAGGGCGCTTCCGCTATCCATTCGGCAGACGACGTGTCGAGCACGGCCGGAGTCGCCGTCGTCGTGAACGTCTGGCCG
>DASYFU010000046.1:0-3930 GCA_036498225.1 Gaiellaceae bacterium
GGTCCGAGTCGTCGCCACGTTCGAGCTCCAGGCAGGCGCGCAGCGCCGCCTCGGCCACCTCGAGCTGCTCGGGGCTCGGATCGGCCGTGGTCAACCGGTGCTGCAGCTCGTGGCCGGGCTTCGACAGTGCCTGCGAGACGAAATTCCGCGGGTGCCGCGTCATCCAGCCGAAGATCTCGGTGGACGCGCCGAGCGCGCCGATCTGCGCCGCCGCGCGCGCCTGGTTCCGCATGCGCTCGGGCGCGAGCCCGGCGATCGCGTTCCCGACCGCCGAGGTCAGGAGCAGCGGGCCGACGAGATGGCCGCCGCAGCGCTCGTGCTCCTTCTTCGCTCCCTCGCCGTGCTCGTACGTGCCGATGGAGATGTGCTCGGCGCCGTGATACGCGGCGAGCTCTCCGCCGCGGAGCGAGAGTGCGGCGGGCGCAAGCGAGAGGATGCTCGCGATGAGCTCCTGTGCGGCAGGCCGCAGCCGCGACTCGCGCAGGCCGCGCACGACGATCGCCGTGCCGACGACGGACGCGAGCGTGCGACCGTCCTGCATCGGCATACGTGCGGCCGGCAGCTTGCGCTTCACCTCGGGGAGCACGGCGAGCGCCTCGACGAGCTTGAACGGGCCGCGCAGCAGCGGCACGCGAACACGCGACGAGATGAAGCGCTTGCGCGCGGACGCGACCTCGACGCGGCCGTCGGGATGACGGATCGCACACGCCCACGACGTGGGCCCGTGCACGAGCACCCCGTTTGCCAGCGCCATCCCTCCCAGGCGGACTTTCTCGTCGCTCACGTCAAGGACCGTAGCGCGCCCTGCAGGGTCTGCGCGGCCGGGCCGAGCTCGAACGGCCTCGCATCCACGTCCGCGGCCGGCATCACCTCGCGGATGGACGAGCATAGGAAGACCTCGTCGGCCGCGAGAAGCCTGTCCAACGGGAAGACGCCCTCTTCGACCGCGTATCCGGCGGCGGATGCGAGCTCGAGCAGCACGGCGCGCGTGACGCCGGCGAGGATGGGAAGGTCGAGCGACGGCGTGCGCAGCGTGTCGCCCTCACGCCACCACACGTTCGCCGTGGGCGCCTCGAGCACCGTGCCGTCGTGCGCGACGAGCAGCGCGTCGTCGGCGCCGCGCTCGGCCGCTTCGTCCTGCGCCGCCATGTTCTCCGCGTAGCTCGTCGACTTCGCGGCCGCGAGCGCGCCCGTCGACCAGCGGACGACCGCGAGGCGCATGCCGCGCGCGCGCAGCTCCTCGAGCTCGGGCGGGATCGCGGCGCCGGTCGAGACGAGCGTCGTCCCCGTCCAGAAGAAGCGCAGCGCGAGATCGGGCAGGCCTGCCGCCTTGACGACGCCGTCGGCGAGGCGAAGGCACTCGTCGCGATCCGGCGCGGGGAGACGCACGTGAGCGGCCGAGCGCGCCAGACGGTCGATGTGCGCGTCGAGCCGGAAGGGGCGCCCGTCGTACACGCGCGCCGTCTCGAACACCGCGCGTCCGCGCAGGAGCGCCTCGTCGTCGGCCGAGAAGACCGGCGCATGCGGGTCGACGAGCCCGCGTCCCGCCACCGCGACGGCGAGGACGTTCACACCGCAGCCAGCAGCGGACGGGCCTTGACCCACGATTCCTCGATCTCGGCGGCCGGCTCCGAGTCCCAGACGATGCCGCCGCCGACCCAGAGGTGGATGGCACCGTCCGCGATCGCGAACGTCCGGATCGTCAGGGCGAGGTCGAGATCACCGTTCGGATAGACGCGACCGAGCGCCCCCATCGACGCGCCGCGCCCGACCGGCTCGAGCTCGGCGATGAGCTCCAGCGCGGTCGACTTCGGGCAGCCGGTGACCGATCCGCCCGGAAGCACGGCCTCGAGCAGCTCGGTCAACGTCACGTCCGGGCGGAGACGCCCCTCGACCGTCGCGACGAGATGCGAGACGCCCGCGAGCTGCTGCTCCGCGAGCAGCTGCGGCCAGTGCACGCTGCCGGGCTCGCACACGCGCGAGAGGTCGTTGCGCTCGAGGTCGACGATCATCACGTGCTCGGCGGTGTCCTTGGCCGACTCGATCGGGACGCCGGCGGGGCGCGTTCCCTTGATCGGCATCGTGCGCACGACGTCGCCGCGCTTCTGCAGGAGAACTTCGGGCGACGCCGACACGATCGCCCAGCCGTCGCCTTCGAGCGCCGCTGGTTCGAGCGGTCGAAGCGACGCGAGCGCGGCCGCGACGGCCGCGGGGTCGCCCACGAAGGCTGCGCGCAGATGCTGGACGAGGTTCACCTGGTAGACGTCGCCTTCGTAGATGGCGGCGCGCACAGTCTCGACGGCGTCGGCATACTCGGCTTCGCTCCACGTCGTCTCCCACGGGCCGACCGAGAACGAGCCGCTCGCGGCGCGCGGTGCGTCGAGGGTGTACGCGACCTTCGGCAGCTCGCACGGATCGGGCTTCGACGGCGCCGATGCGCCATAGCCGATGAAGACGCGCGCGACGTCGAACTCCTCCGCGGCAAGAGCGGGCTCGAGCTCGGCGAGCGACTCGAGCTCGACCGTCACGCGAGCATCGCCGTCGCGGCATGTCGCATCCACTCGACGCCGAGCTCGAGGTCGGCGACGGGAATGCGCTCGTCGGCGGAGTGGATGACTGTCGCCGCCACGTCGGAGGACATCGTTCGCATCGGGAAGAACCCGTAGGCGACCGTCCCGAATGCCTCGCGAAGCCAGTGGCTGTCGGTGAACCCGGCGCAGGCGAGCGGCACAGCGCGCGCGCCGGGCTCGATATCGGCGACGAACGACTCGACCGCGTGCCACAGCGGCGTGTCCAGCGGCGATCGCGTCCCGCCCTGCGCGTCGCCGAAGACGAGGTCGTAGGGAATGTCGTCGCCCAGCATGCGCCGCACGACGGGCTCGTTCTGCTCGGCCGTCTGGCCCGGGAGCAGGCGGCAGTCAACCTCGAGCTCGACGAGCGCAGGGATGACGTTGCGCTTGTGCGACGCGGAGATGATCGTCGGCGAGAACGTCGGCGCGAGCAGCGCGCGCACGAGCTCGCCGGTGATCTCGTCCAGCGCGCGGATGCGGTCGACGATCTCGTTCGTGGGCGGAAGCTCGCCGAGCACGGCGCGCGTGAACGCCTCGACCTCCTGCTGCAGTTCCTGCTCCGGCTGGAACGCGGCGATGCGGTCGATCAGCGTCGCAGCCTTGATGAGCGCGTTGTCGGCGATCGACGGCATCGACGCGTGGCCTGAGCGCCCTTTGACGAAGATCGTGAACGGCGACGTCAGCTTCTCCGCGGTCGTGCACTCGTAGAACGTCGCGCCGCCGAGCCGCACGCGATCGCCACCGCCCTCGTTGATGGCGTAGTCGCAGCGCACCGCATCCGGATGCGCGTGGCACAGCCACTCGAGGCCGAACGCGTCGCCCACCTCCTCGTCGGCAGTCGCCGCGAGGATCAGGTCGCCCGACGGCAGGAATCCCTCGCGCGCGAGGGAGGCGAGCGCGACCGCCTCGGCGGCGACCTGGCTCTTCATGTCGAGCGCGCCACGTCCCCAGATCTCGCCGCCGCGCACCTCGCCGGAGAACGGCGGGACGCTCCACTCGGACGGATCGGCGAGAACGACGTCGGTGTGGCCGAGCAGGAGGAGCGACGGGCCGTCGCCGGTGCCGGGGATGCGCGCCACGAGATTCGCGCGCTCGGGCACGCGGGCGTAGAGCTCGCAGGCGACCCCATTGGCCTCGAGGTAGTCGCGCAGGAGCTCTGCCGCGGCGGTCTCGTTCCCGGGCGGGTTGGTCGTGTCGACTTGGATCAGCCGGCTGAGGAGATCCGTGACCTCGGACACGCGCCGAGCATACTTCTCGCATGTCCGATCTCTTCAGCGATGCCGCTTCGCAGCGGGCGGATGAGGTCGCGCCCCTCGCGCAGCGGTTGCGGCCGCGGACGCTGGACGATCTGGTCGGGCAG
>DASYFU010000047.1:0-1884 GCA_036498225.1 Gaiellaceae bacterium
CGGCGCGGAAAGCTCGACCCGGTGATCGGGCGAGACGAGGAGATTCGCCGCGTGGTGCAGGTTCTGGCTCGGCGAACCAAGAATAACCCGGTCCTGATCGGCGAGCCGGGCGTGGGCAAGACGGCGATCGTCGAGGGGCTCGCACAGCGCATCGTGCGCGGCGACGTGCCCGAAGGGCTCAAGGACAAGAAGCTCGTCTCGCTCGACATGGGCGCGCTGATCGCCGGCGCGAAGTACCGCGGCGAGTTCGAAGAACGGCTGAAGGCCGTGCTCAAGGAAGTGCAGAGCGCGGAGGGCCGCGTGCTGCTCTTCGTCGACGAGCTGCACACCGTCGTAGGCGCGGGCAAGACCGAAGGCTCGATGGACGCCGGCAACCTGCTCAAGCCGCTGCTCGCGCGCGGCGAGATGCACATGATCGGGGCGACGACCCTCGACGAGTACCGCAAGTACATCGAGAAGGACGCCGCGCTCGAGCGCCGCTTCCAGCCGGTCTTCGTCGACCAGCCGTCGGTCGAGGACACGATCTCGATCCTGCGCGGGCTGCGCGAGAAGTACGAAGTTCATCACGGCGTGCGGATCAAGGATGCCGCGCTTGTCGCGGCCGCCGTGCTGTCGAACCGCTACATCGCGGACCGCTTCCTTCCCGACAAGGCGATCGACCTCGTCGACGAAGCGGCGGCGAAGCTGCGCACCGAGATCGACTCGATGCCGACCGCGCTCGACGAGGCGTCGCGCCGCATCATGCAGCTCGAGATCGAGCGCGAAGCGCTCCGCAAGGAGAGCGACGACGCCTCGAAGCAGCGGCTGGAGAAGCTCGAGAAAGAGCTGGCCGAGCTGCACGAGGAGAGCGACGGTCTACGCGCACGGTGGCAGCGCGAGAAGGACGCCGTGCAGGCGACGCGCGCGCTGCGCGAGCGGATCGAGCAGACGAAGCTCGAGATCGATCGCGCTTCGCAGGCGGCGGACTACGCGAAGGCCTCGGAGCTGAAGTACGGCCGTCTCGCCGAGCTCGAACGCGAGCTGCGCGAGAAGGAAGCCGCGCTCGGCGACAGCGCGTCGCGCCTGCTCAAAGAAGAGGTCGACGAGGAAGACATCGCCGGGATCGTCAGCCGCTGGACGGGGATCCCGGTCTCGAAGCTGCTCGAAGGCGAGGTTCAAAAGCTCCTCACGCTCGACAAGGAGCTTCACCGCCGCGTCATCGGTCAGGACGAAGCGGTAACGGCGGTCGCCGAGGCGATTGTGCGCGCCCGCTCCGGGCTCGGCGATCCGAACCGGCCGCTGGGATCGTTCTTGTTCCTGGGCCCGACCGGCGTCGGTAAGACGGAGCTGGCGCGCGCGCTGGCGTCGTACCTGTTCGACGACGACCGGGCGCTGGTGCGGATCGACATGTCGGAGTACGGCGAGAAGCATAGCGTCGCGCGGCTGCTCGGCTCGCCGCCGGGATACGTCGGCTACGACGAAGGCGGTCAGCTCACCGAAGCGGTGCGCCGGCGTCCGTTCTCGGTGCTGCTCTTCGACGAGGTCGAGAAGGCACACGCCGACGTCTTCAACGTGTTCCTGCAGATCCTCGACGACGGCCGCCTGACCGACGGTCAGGGCCGCACGGTCGACTTCAAGAACACGATCGTGATCATGACCTCGAACATCGGATCGCACCGTATCCTCGACTATCGCGGAGATACCGGGAGCGCCGACTTCGCGGTGATGCGCGCGACGGTCCTCGACGAGCTGCGCCAGCACTTCCGGCCGGAGTTCCTCAACCGGATCGACGAGATCGTCGTCTTCCACGCGCTCTCCGAGGGCGAGCTCAAGCAGATCGTCGACATCCAGCTCGACCGCGTTCGCGAGCGGCTGCGCGACCGGCGCATCACGCTGGAGATCACC
>DASYFU010000048.1:0-1765 GCA_036498225.1 Gaiellaceae bacterium
TGGGAGCGCTCGCGGCGGAGCTGCGGCAGAGCATCTCGGCTCTCGGCTCGTTCGACGCCGACCGGACGTTCATCGCGCCGCGCTCGGTGCTGAAGGAGAGCGCGCCGCATCGCGTCCGCACGCGCGGCGGCCGCCTCCCACTGCTGCTGTTGGTGTGCGGGCTCGCGCTGCTCGCGATCGTGATCGGCGCGCTCGCTCTCCACGGAACGAAGGGGCATTCGCCGGGCGGCGCCGTGTCAGGTGGACCGACGGTCCCGCTCCAGGCCGTCGGCTCCTACGACCCGCCGAGCGACGGCGGCGACGGCTCCGAGCACAACACCGGCCCGCACTCGATCGCCGACGCGACCGATCACAATCCGTCGACGTTCTGGACGACGGACATCTACAACACCGCGCAGTTCGGAGGTCTCAAGCCCGGCGTCGGCCTCGTGCTCGACGCCGGCCGCGCAACCAAGCTGACGCGGCTGACGGTCACGACCGACACGCCCGGCCTCACCGCGGAGATCAAGGCGGGGAGCTCGGCGTCCGGTCCGTTCGCAACGGATTCGTCGAGTCGGACCGTGAGCGGCACCACGACGTTCCCGCTGAACGGCGCGGCGGCGCGCTACTACCTCGTGTGGATCACACTGCTCCCGCCGGGCAACGTTGCGCACGTGAACGAGGTTCGGGCGACGAGCTAGTACTCGAGCGCGGAGCGGCGCTCTGCACGCTCGAGCGCGAGCGCGATCAAGCGGTCGAGCAGCTCGGCGTAGCCGATCCCGGACGCCTCGAAGAGCCTCGCGTACACGCTCGTGTCGGTGAAGCCCGGCATCGTGTTCAGCTCGTTCAGGATCACTTCGCCGTCGTCGTCGCGCACGAAGAAGTCGACGCGGGCGAGCCCTTCGCATTCCCCTGCGACGAACGCGTCGACGGCGCGCTGCTGCACGAGCTCGAGCGTCGGCTGCGGCAGCTCCGGCGGGATGACGAGCCTCATGCCGTCCGCGTCGTACTTCGACGCGAAGTCGTACCACTCGTGGTCGAGCGTGTCGATGTGCCCTGGGAGAGACGCGATCGGCGGCGGGGTGCGGTTGCCGAGCACGCCGACCTCCACCTCCGTGCCGGCGACGAACTCCTCGACCAGCACCTTGTCGTCGTGGCGGCGCGCAAGCGCGACGGCCGGCTCGAGCTCGCCCTCGTCGTGCACCTTCGAGATGCCGACCGACGAGCCGAGCCGCGCAGGCTTCACGAACACCGGATAGCCGAACGGGTTCTCCACCGCGTCGCCGTCGCGGATCGTGTGATGCCGCGCGACGGGGATGCCGCTGTCCCGCATCACCTTCTTGAAGAGATCCTTGTCCATCGCGAGCGCCGACCCGGCGACGCCTGCGCCGACGTACGGAATGCCCGCGAGCTCGAGGAGACCCTGCACCGTCCCGTCCTCGCCGAAGGGCCCGTGCAGGATCGGCAGCACGACGTCGACCGCGCCAAGTGCCGCGAGCGTCCCGCCCTCGGCCGGAACGGGCAGCGTCTCCGCCGGACCAGTCTCCCGTCCTGGACGGAGGACGTGGCTCGAGGAGCCGTCTGCGAGCGCCCACCGGCCGTCGCGGGCGATGCCGACGCTCACGACGTCGTAGCGCTCCGGGTCGAGGGCGGCGAGGACGGAGCGGGCGGAGGCGAGCGAGATGTCGTGCTCGCTCGAGCGGCCGCCGGCGAGCAGCCCGACCCGGAGCCTCCGCGTCACGGGGTCGTCGACGTCGTGGCGGTCGTCGTGCTGCCTGTGACGATG
>DASYFU010000049.1:0-3670 GCA_036498225.1 Gaiellaceae bacterium
ACCAGACGGGTTACACGCCGGCGGCGACCACCACCGCGGGTGCGACCACGCCGGCCACGACGACCGGCTGAGGTGACGAAAAGGGGGGACGAGCCGGCGGCGGCTCTCCTCGAGCTGCAGCGCCTGACCGAGCGCCTGCGGCGCGACTGCCCGTGGGACCGCGAGCAGACGGCGCGCACGATCGTGCCGCACACCGTCGAAGAGGCGTACGAGGTCGCGGACGCCGCGCTCGCAGAGGACGACGAGAAGCTGCTCGACGAGCTCGGCGACCTGCTGTTCCAGGTCTACTTCCTCGCGCTGCTGCTCGAGGAGCGAGGCAAGGGCGATCTCGCGACCGTAGCGCGCGGCATCCACGAGAAGCTCGTGCGCCGGCATCCGCACGTGTTCGGCGAGGTCGAGGCGAGGACGGCCGGCCGCGTCAAGGAGAACTGGGATCGCATCAAGCGCGAGCAGGAAGGACGGGAAGGCGTGTTCCACGACGTGCCCGAGGCGCTGCCTGCGCTGCTGCTCGCGCGAAAGATCCAGCAGCGTGCGAAGGCCGTGGGCTTCGAGTATCCCGACGTCGAGGGCGCGCTCGCCGATCTCGACGACGAGCTGCGCGAGCTGCGGGCGGACCTCGAATCGCAGGAGCGGCGTGCAGAGGAGCTCGGCGACGTCCTGTTCGCGGCCGTGAACGTCGCGCGCAAGCTCGACGTCGATCCCGAGCTCGAGCTGCGCCGCGCTGCGCAACGGTTTCGCAAACGTGTAGAGACTGCCGAGGAGCTCGCGGCTGCCGACGGCGAGAATTGGAACGAGCTGCCGCTCGAGCGGCAGGACCACTACTTCGACCTGGCCAAGGAGACGACCGAATGAGCCGCATCGCGCACGTGCAGGCCCGCCAGATCCTCGACTCGCGGGGGAACCCGACGGTCGAGGTCGACGTGCTCCTCGACTCGGGCGCGGTCGGGCGCGCGGCGGTGCCGTCGGGCGCGTCGACCGGTGCGCACGAAGCAGTGGAGCTGCGCGACGGCGGCGACGCATATGGCGGCAAGGGCGTGCTGCAGGCGGTGGGCAATGTTCGCGGCGAGATCGCCGAAGCCGTGCGCGGCTTCGACGCAACCGACCAGGAGGCGCTCGACCGCGCGCTGATCGATCTCGACGGCACGCCGAACAAGGGCCGTCTCGGCGCGAACGCGATCCTCGGCGTCTCGCTCGCCAACGCAAAAGCCGCGGCGGCTGACGCGGGCGTCTCGCTCTTCCGGCATCTTGGGGACGAGGACGTCTCGATCCTGCCGGTGCCGATGATGAACGTGATCAACGGCGGTGCGCACGCCGCGAACTCGATCGACCTGCAGGAGTTCATGGTCGTGCCGGTGGGCGCGGAGACCTTCTCGCAGGCGCTGCGGATCGGTGCGGAGGTCTACCACGCCCTGAAGAAGGTGCTCGGCGACCGCGGGCTCGCGACCGGCGTCGGCGACGAGGGCGGCTTCGCGCCCGATCTCGAGTCGAGCGAGGCTGCGATCGAGGCCGTGCTCGAGGCGGCCGAGCGCGCCGGTCACCGAGATCGCGTCGCAATCGCGCTCGATCCGGCGACGAGCGAGGTCTATGCCGACGGCCGCTACCGCTTCGAGGGGCGCGACCTCGCGTCGGCGGAGATGCCCGAGTTCTGGCGGGGCATCGCCGAGAAGTACCCGGTCGTCTCGATCGAGGACGGCCTCGCGGAGGACGACTGGGACGCGTGGCAGGCGCTGACGAGCGAGCTCGGCTCGAGCGTCCAGCTCGTCGGCGACGATCTCTTCGTCACGAACCCGGTGCGATTACAGCAGGGGATCGAGCGCGGCGTCGCCAACTCGATCCTCGTGAAGGTGAACCAGATCGGCACGCTGACGGAGACGATCGAGGCCGTGCGGCTCGCGCAGGCGAACGGCTACACGGCGGTGATGTCGCACCGGTCGGGCGAGACCGAGGACGCGACGATCGCGGATCTTGCGGTCGCGCTCGGCACCGGCCAGATCAAGACGGGCGCGCCGGCGCGCTCCGATCGGGTCGCGAAGTACAACCAGCTCCTGCGGATCGAGGAGGAGCTCGGAAGCCGTGCAACGTATCCAGGTTGGAACGCTTTCCCGCGTGCGCGTGGCTAACCTGGAAGGCGTGGTCCCGGAACGCCGCACGAAGATCGTCGCGACGCTTGGGCCGGCGTCGGAGTCGCCGGAGCGGCTGCGTGCACTCATCGCCGCCGGGATGGACGCTGCCCGGCTCAATCTGTCGCACGGCACGCACGCCGAGCATGCGGAGCGCGCCGAGCGCGTTCGCGCGATCGCGGCGGAGGTCGGCCGGCCGGTCGCGCTCATCGGCGACCTTCAAGGTCCGAAGCTCCGAGTCGGCCATCTCGACGAGCCCGTGCTCCTGACACGCGGCGAGAAGATCGTCGTGTGCGCCGAGGACTCTGCGACCGATGGTGAGCTACCGGTCGCGCCCGCGGTGATCGGCGACGTGTTGAAGCCCGGTCACGACGTACTGATCGACGACGGGCTCGTGCGTCTCCGCGTCGACTCCGTGGAGGCGGGCCGTGCGAGCTGCGCGGTCGTCGTCGGCGGTCGCATCACGTCGCACAAGGGCGTCAACCTTCCCGGCGTTCCACTGCCGATCCCGTCGATCACCCGCAAGGACGCGGCGGATCTCGAGTTCGCGCTCGAGCTCGGTGTCGACTTCGTCGCGCTCTCGTTCGTGCGGTCAGCGGCGGACATCCGCGACCTGCGCGCGCTGATCGAGCAGGCGGGGTCGCGCGCGCACATCATCGCGAAGATCGAGAAGGCCGAGGCGGTAGACGTCCTGGACGACGTGCTCACGGAAACCGACGCCGTCATGGTCGCGCGCGGAGATCTCGGCGTCGAGATCGGGCCGGCGCTCGTGCCGCTCTTGCAGAAGCGGATCATCCTCAAGGCACTCGAGCGTGGAAAGCCGGTCATCACCGCGACGCAGATGCTCGAGACGATGGTGCACTCGGCGGAGCCGACGCGCGCCGAGGCCAGCGACGTCGCGAACGCGGTCCTCGACGGCACGTCGGCCGTGATGCTTTCCGGCGAGACGGCGGTCGGCGACTATCCCGTCGAGGCGGTCTCGTACATGGATCGCATCGCGCGCGCGGTGGAGCCGAGCATGGGCTATCGCCACGAGATTCCCGAGGCCGACCAGAACCCGACGATCGGCGGCGCGATGTCGAACGCTGCCTGTGACATCGCCGAGGCGCTGCGGGCCGCCGCGATCCTCGTGCCGACGTTCTCGGGCCGCACGGCATCCGCGGTCGCACGCCTGCGCCCGCGGCGGCCGATCGTCGCGTTGACCCACATGGACTGGGCCGTCCGCCAGCTCGCCCTCGAGTGGGGCGTGACGCCGATCCTGATCGACGAGCAGCCCGACGTCGAGAAGCTGTGGGACGCGTCGATCCAGGCCGCCCGCGAGGCGGGCTTCATCGAGTCCGGCGACCGCGTCGTGATCACCGCCGGCACCGCCGTGAACATCCCCGGCTCGACGAACGTGATCAAGGTCGACATCGCATAGGACCGTGGGGGAACCCGTGGTTCCCCCACGTGCCCCCTCCTTCGGCGCGCGTGGCCTCCGTCTAAGCCGCGAGCTGCATGCGACGTCTTAGCCTCCGGCTTGGGTCGCGCGCCCCGGGAGACGGAAAGAA
>DASYFU010000050.1:0-1546 GCA_036498225.1 Gaiellaceae bacterium
TCGTATTCGGCCGTTCCATCGCGTTCAGGCTAGCCGCGGCTGCGGCGGGCGAGCAGAATCGCCCCGATCGTCACGGCGACGAACGCGAGCACGCGGACGACGCCGAGCGTCCCGGTCGGCAGGGGCTCGCCGAGGACGACCGTCCCGGCGGCGATCGGAAGCGCGTTCGTCAGGAGAGTGGCGAGCCCCGCGACCGTGAGTGCGCCGCCGTGCTGGTAGCCGAGCTGCAGGAGCGCCGTACCGAGACCGTATCCCGCGACAGCGGCGATGCCGAACGCAGCTCGTCCGCCGCCCTGCGTCGCGACCTTCACCGAGATGTCGCCGATCGAGAAGAACAGGCCGCCGGCGATGCCCTCCGAGACGGCGATCGCTCCGAAGCGCCGGCCGAGCGCGACGGTCACGACCGCCGCCGCCGCTGCGCCGACGAGCCACAGCTCGATCTCGAGGACTCTCCCGCCGCTGCCCTCGCCGCTCCCGCCTGCAAGGGAGACGGCGAGCGCGATCAGGCCGACGATCGAGACGAGGACGCCGACGATCTCGTGGCGCGGCAGCGCACGACCGCCCACGCGCGCGGAGACGAAGGCAAGGACGCCGATTCCGCCCGCGGCGAGGCTCTGCACGAGCGTGAGCGGTGCGAGCGCGAGCGCGAGGACGTACAGCGCGAAGCCCGTGCTCTCCAGCGCGAACCCGCGCAGCCAGCTGCGATCGGTGAGCAGATGCCGTGCCGACTGCAGCGGACGCGAGGCCGACAGCTCCGGCAGCATCGCGACCGCATCGTGCTCGCGCAGGTACGCGATGTTCGTCAGCGTGGTGGACGCGAGTGCGAGCACGACAGCGCCCGCCGTTTGCGCGTTCACGCTTCGCTCCGGACGTATGCGAGGCAGCCCGTCACTGCTCCTGCGAGCCCCGCACCGATCGCGATCGTCGCACCGAGGCGGACGACGGTCCCCGGCAGCGCGGACAGGACAAGGGCGTGAAGGAACACCTGGCCCTTGCTGAGGCCGACAGCGAGGCCGACGAGACCGAGCCAGGCCGCGCTCGGAATGCGGGCAGCCGGCGGGCCCAAGCGGAGCGCGCCGACTCCGGCGGCGATGAAGAAGATCTCGTCCACGCCCGCGATCCACGTGCCAGGGTCGGCGTATGCGCTCAGCATGAACGCGGCAGCGACGACGACCGCGGCCGCAGCCGACGCGATTCCGAGTGCGGAGGACGAGATGCGCAACGCAGCGAGAAGAATGAGCGCGACGGCGAGAAGCCACGGCCAGAGGGCGGGGTGCGCGAGTTTCGTCGTCGTCCCGGCGACGACCGTCGGGAGCCCGTCGACCGCCATCGGGATGCCCCACAGGCGCCGACTCGTCCGGACGTCGTGCCAGACGGCGGAACGGCCGTGGACGACGAGTTTGGTCGCCTCCGCGGTCGGCGAGTTCGCCGCGATTGCAGGGCCCGTGTCGCCGACACGCAGGAGCGGCTCTCCGAGGTAACCAAAGACGGTGAGGCTGTGACCGGGCTGCACGCTCACATGGAGCGCACGGTCGCTTTCGTATAC
>DASYFU010000051.1:0-4102 GCA_036498225.1 Gaiellaceae bacterium
CGTCCTTCGACTGGGTGCTCGCCGTGAAGGGCGCGCTCGTCGGGCTGCTCGCCGGCGGCGCCTATCTGCACGACTACGTCCTGGGGCCGGGTCTCGCGCGCCAGATCCGTGGCGGGGAGCCGCAATCGCTCAGGCCGCTCCTGACGGCAATGGGCCGCGCGAACCTCGCGATCACGCTGGCGCTGCCCGTGCTCGGGGTCGTGCTCTCCGAGCTTGTTTCCTGACGCTCGTTCGCGAGCAAACACCGTTCTGCAGTGCGGGACCGGAATCGTGAAGACCTCGAGCTCGCGGCGATCGTTCTTGCGCGCCGCTCGCGGCTGCGTCGCGCGAAGCGACGCCACAAAGCCGCGAGCGCGGTGGGAATCGGCGCGGTCGTTCTCATCGCCGTCCTCGCCGGAGCGGCGGCAACCGGTCGTGCGGTGCTGCTCGACTCCTGCAGCCTCAAGTCGCTCCAGCCCATCGCGTTGGGACAGAACACGTTCGTGTACGCGGACAACGGGAGCCTGCTCGGCGTCGTGCCCTCCAGCGTGAACCGGCAGCCGCTCCGTCTCGACCAGATCTCGCCGTATCTCCGCAAGGCGACCGTCGCGATCGAGGACCGCCGCTTCTGGCAGCACGGCGCGCTCGACTATCGGGGGATCGTGCGCGCGCTCTACTCCGATGTGACCGCCGGGAGGATCGTCCAGGGGGGCTCGACGATCACGCAGGAGCTCGTCCGCAACCTGTACATCGGCGACGCCGACCGGACGCTCGCGCGCAAGGTGAAGGAGGCATGCCTGGCGATCAAGCTCGCGCAGGTCTGGCCGAAGACGCGGATTCTCAACTCGTATCTCAACGAGGTCTTCTACGGGCGCGCGGCGCACGGTGCGCAGGCGGCCGCCGAGACGTTCTTCTCGACGCGCGCGCAGGATCTGACGCTCCCGCAGGCGGCGATGCTCGCGGGCCTCCCGCAGGCGCCGACGGTGTACGACCCGACGCTCAATCCCGCGCGGGCCATGGCGCGCCGCGACGAGGTGCTGCGCGCGATGTTCAACAGCGGTGCGATCACCAGCACGCAGTTCGAGCGGGCGGTCGCTGCGCCACTCGGGTTGAAGCCGGGCTCGCTGTACGTGCGCCAGGAGCATCCGAACTTCTTCGGCTGGGCCGAGCAGGAGCTCGTGGCGAAGCTCGGTGCACGCAGCGTCGCGGCCGGGGGCCTGCGCGTGCGCACGACGCTCGACCTGGGCATGCAGCAGGGCGCGCTCTCCGCCGTCCGGAGCGTGTTGCAGCACAAGTCCGACCCGGCCGCGGCGCTCGTCGCGATCGACCCGCGCACCGGCGCCGTGCGCGCAATGGTCGGCTACGTCCCCGACGGGCAAAAGATGAAGTTCAACCTCGCGACGCAGAGCACGCGCACCGCCGGCAGCTCGTTCAAGCCCTTCGTGCTCGCGACCGCGATCCTGCACGGCATCTCGCTCTACTCGAGCTTCTCGGGACCGCCCTCGCTCGTCATTCCCGACCACAGCTGCGACGGCCCGCAAGGCCCGTGGGACGTGCACAACTACGCGGACGAGAACGGCGGCTACATGAACCTGCTCAACGCGACAGCGAACTCGGTGAACACGATCTTCGCGCAGCTCGTCGCCAAGGTCGGCCCGGCGAACGTCGTGCCCGTCGCGCATCGAATGGGGATCACGACGGGCCTCCAGCCGGTCTGCTCGATCACGCTCGGCACTCAGCCGGTGAACCCGCTGGAGATGACGGACGCGTACGCGACGCTCGCGGCGCACGGCGTCCATCACACGCCGCAGGCGTTCGACCTCGTGCGCGCGCCGAACGGCAGCGTGCTCGGCCGCCTGGGCACGTCGGGCACACAGGCGATCCCGGCCGGCGTCGCCGACCAGGTGACATACGCGCTCGAAGGCGTGATCCAGCACGGCACCGGAACGGCGGCGTACTTCGGACGGCCGGTCGCCGGCAAGACGGGCACGGCGGAGAACTTCCAGGACGCGTGGTTCTGCGGGTACATCCCTCAGCTGGCCGCCTGCGTCTGGGTGGGGTACCCGAAGGGCGAGATCCCGCTTCTCGGCGTCGAAGGCGTCGGCGGCGTCGCCGGCGGCACGCTGCCGGCGGAGATCTGGAACCGCTTCATGTCGACGGCGACGGCGAACATGCCGGTGCTCGGCTTCCCGACGCCCCAGATCACGGGGACGACGATGTACGGGACGGGCGGCTATACGCCGCCCCCGCCGACGCCAACGGTCATCAACGTGCCGCCGAGGCCTGTTCAGCCGCCGCCGCCGGGTGGGCATTAGCAGCCTCGACAACGCGCTCGGCGATCGGATCGAGCGTGCCGTTCGAGCGCATCACCGGCGCCGGTTGAACCGCATCGGGCAGGGCGACGCGTTCGCGGCGCCGGCCGGCGGCTGGGCGGGCACCGGCTCGTTCGCGCCGCGCGGAGGCAATCGCGTCGAGCTCCTCGTGGACGGCGCCGAGGCGCTCCCGCGGATGGCGGCCGACATCGAGGCGGCCCGCTCGCATGTCCATCTCGCCGGCTGGTTCTTCACGCCCGGGCTTCCGCTGGGAGACGGCGGGCCTACGCTGGCCGCGCTCCTCGCCGAGACCGCCGAGCGCGTGCCCGTGCGTGTGCTCGCCTGGGCGGGCGCCCCGCTTCCGCTCTTCCGTCCCGACCGTGGTGAGGTGCGGAAGATGCGCGACCTGCTCGTGGGCAGCTCGCGCATCGAGATGGAGCTCGACGCGAAAGAGCGGCCGATGCACTGCCACCACGAGAAACTCGTTCTCGTCGACGATCGTGTTGCGTACGTCGGCGGCATCGACCTGACGACGCTCGCGGGCGACCGTTTGGACACGAGCGACCATCCCGTGCGCGGGTCGATGGGCTGGCACGACGGATGCGTGCGGCTCGAGGGCCCGATCGTCGCCGACGTCGCCGATCACTTCCGGCTCCGCTGGCCGCGTGAACTGGAGACCTCACCGGTGTCGGACACCACGGGCGGTGTCCACGTCCAGCTCGTGCGCACCGTTCCCGAGCACGTCTACGACGGGCTGCCTGCCGGCGAGTTCACGATCCTCGAGAGCTATCTCCGTGCCCTGCGCGGCGCAGAGCGGTTCGTCTACCTCGAAAGCCAGTTCCTCTGGTCGAGCGAGGTCGTCTCCGTCCTCGCCGCGAAGCTGCGCGAGCCGCCCCGCGACGACTTCCGCGTCCTCGTCCTGCTACCGGCGCGCCCGAACACGGGACGCGACGACACGCGCGGCCAACTCGGCGTGCTTCTCGACGCCGACGGGAAGAACGGGCGCTTCCTCGCCTGCACGCTGTATCAACCGGGACGAGGAGGAAGCCTGGTGTACGTGCACGCAAAGATCGGGATCGTCGACGACCGCTGGCTGACGATCGGCTCCGCAAACCTGAACGAGCACTCGCTCTTCAACGACACGGAGGTGAACGTCGTCCTGCACGACGAGGCGCTTGCGCGCGCGACGCGGCTACGGCTCTGGTCGGAGCATCTGGAGGGCGCAGACGTCGACGGCGACCCGGTCGCGGTAATCGACAACGTGTGGCGCCCGTGCGCGGAGCAGGAGCTCGACCGGCGGCAGCGCGAAGGCTTTGTCGAGCGCCGCCTGACGCTTCTGCCGCACGTGTCGCGCCGCTCGCAGGCGCTGTGGGGCCCGATCAGCGGGCTCCTCGTCGACGGCTAGGTCAGATCTGCCAGAGACCGTCGCGAATGAGCGGGATGCGCTTGCCCTTGGCGTCGATGCCGGTGGCCTCGAAGTCGGGGCTGCCGATCATCACGTCGAGGTGGACGGGCGACTGGTTCAGCGCGCGCGCCGGCTTCGTCGTGCGCGTCAGGCCGAAGCCCGAGCCGAAGGCGATGTGCGCGGCGGCGTTCTCGTCGAGCAGCGTGTCGAAGTACGTCGTCCCACTCTGTCCGATGCGCGAGGTCGAGTCGACGAGTGAGACCTCGCCCAGGCGCCGGCCGTTCTTCTTCGGATCGCTGTCGATGTAGCTCGCGACGAAGTCGCGGTCGGCGGCCTTCTTCGCGTCGAGCCGCATGAGCCGGCCGTTGCGGAACTCGCCGCGCAGACCGTCGATGAGACGGCCCTG
>DASYFU010000052.1:0-8377 GCA_036498225.1 Gaiellaceae bacterium
GCGGAGGCCGACCGAAGCGTGCGGTCCCGCGCAAGCGCGACCGCACGCGCAGAACGAAGCCGTCGCCGAGACTCATAAGCGGAACCTTCATCCGCGGGAAGTGCGAAGCACTTTCCGCGGCTTCAGGCGGCGCGGGCGAGCGAGAGCTGCTCGAGCGCCTCGCGGCGCGAGGAGACGCCGAGCTTGCGCAGCAGGCTCTTCACATGCGAGCGCACGGTGTGCTCCGAGATGTACAGGCGCTTCGCGATCTCGTCCGTGCCGAGGTGCTCGTCGAGGAGGAGCAGCACCTCGAGCTCGCGCGCCGACAGCCTCCGGGCGATCGCGTCAGGGACGCCGCCGACGTGGTCGGAGCCCGTCCGCACGCGGTCGAGCAGGCGACGCGCGACCGAGCCGGAGAGCGCCGCTTCGCCGTGGACGACGCCTTCGAGGAATTCCGCGATCCGCTCCGGCGGTTCTGTCTTGAGGAGGTAGCCGGCGGCTCCGGCGCGGATCGCTGCGAGCAGGTTGTCCTCTGTGCCGGACGCCGTGAGGACGACCACCTCGCACCCGGGCGAGGCGTTGCGGACTGCGGGGAGTGCCGAAAGCCCGTCGATCCCCGGCATGGACAGATCGAGCAGGACGAGGTCGGGCTGGAGGCGCCCGGCCTCGCGGACGGCCTCTGCGCCGTCCTCGGCCATCCCGCAGACGTCGAAGCCATGCGCGCCGAGGAGCGACGCCAGGGCGTCGCGGGTCAGCGGGTGGTCGTCGACGATAAGAACGCGGGCTCCCATCTCCAGGCTTATCGGCAGAGACGGTTCTGCCGAAAAGGGTCAGATGAGGGACGAGAGCGATTTCGAAGGCTGGCTCCTGAGCGAGACGCTCCTGGCCGGGCTGCTGGGGGCGATTCTCGCCCTCTTCCTCACCCACCCGGGCCTGCGGACGCGCTTCAACCTCCCGGAGCTGCGCCTCGTCCTCGAGACGACCATGGCCCTGGCGGGGCTCCTCGTAGCCGTCCTCGCCGCCGCCCGCTTCTCCGCCGAGGGCCGGCGCGTCGATCTCCTCCTGGCGAGCGGATTCCTCGTCTCGTCCCTGTCGTCCGCCGGCTTCGGGATCGGGCCGAGCCTGGGCGGCGCCTCCAGCCGCCCGTCGGAACAGTGGGCCGCACTGATCGGCGGCATGCTCGGGGCGGGGCTCGTCGCGATCGCGCCGTTCGCGCGCGGCCGTACGAGACGACGGGACTGGGCGATCGCGAACGCCGTCGCGGCCGCGGGCCTCGTGCTCTTCGTCGCGTGGTCGCTCCTCCGCGACGCGGGCAACTCGCTTCCGCCGCTCAGCATTCCCGTCGGCGCGACGCAGCCGTTCTACCTCACGGGCACGCTCGCGCTCCAGGCGATGATCATGCTCGTCGCCGTCGTCGGCTGGGGGGAACGATTCCGCTCGCGCCACGACGACCTCTCGCGCTGGCTCGCGCTCGGGTTCACTCTCATGCTCTTCGCCGCGCTGCAGCTCGTCTTCCAGCCGCTCATCGCCGGGAGCTGGGTGTCGCAGGGAGATTTCCTGCGCATGCTCGCGTATACGGTCATCCTCATCGGCGCCTGGCGCGCGATCCGCTTCGCCGAGTTCGGGCGCGCGGTGGCCGAGGAGCGCTCGCGCGTCGCACGCGAGATCCACGACGGCCTCGCGCAGTACCTCTTCGCCGTCTCCACCCACGCATCGATGCTCGAGTCCGGCGCGGCGGCCGAGGACACGATCCCACGACTGAAGGAAGCCGCGCTCCTCGCACAGCAGGAGGCGCGCTTCGCCATCCTCGCGCTCTCGTCCGCGAGCGGGACGGCGCCGTTCGACGCCGCGCTGCGCCGGTACGTGGAGTTCCTCACCGCGGACGGCGCCCTCGATGTCGAGCTCGACGTCGACGCGGGCATCCATCTCGCACCGGACGAGCAGATCGAGATCTTCCGCATCGTGCAGGAGGGGCTCGCCAACGTGCGCAAGCACGCGCAGGCGACGCGCGCGGAAGTCGTGATCGGCTGGCGCGACGGCGAGCGCTTCGTCTCCATCAGCGACGACGGCGCAGGCTTCGACGGCGAGGAGCTGGCCGCCGGTCAGGGCCTGAAGAACATGCGCGCCCGCGCGGCGTCGATCGAGGGCGGGTTCTCGCTCAGCTCGATCCCCGGGCGGGGAACTGCGCTCGAAGTCGTCCTGCGCACGTAATCTCACCAGCGTGGGAGGGATCCCCGCATCCGAATTCGCCGAGCGGCGCGAACGGCTGCTCGAGCACGTGCGCGGTGCCGGCCTGACCGGGTACGTCCTCTTCGGCGCCGATTACATCCAATACTTCACCGGCTTCTCGTTCCTCTCGAACGAGCGCCCGGTCATCTATGCGGAGGGCGTCGCGGGCGAGGCGTCCATCTTCGTGCCGGAGTTCGAGATCGAGCGCACGCGTGCCGAGTCGACGTTCGAGCGCATCGACGCGTACGCCGAGTATCCGGGGCTCGAGCATCCGATGACGATCTTCGCTCGCGTGCTCGCGGACATCGGCATCGAACGCGCGATCGGAGCCGACCAGGACGGGTATCCCGGGATCCTCGGCTATGCGGGGCCGCCGCTGAGCGAGGTCACGGCGGCGTCCGTGCGCCCGCTCGCCGACGTGATCGAGTCGATGATGCGGCGCAAGAGCGAGAACGAGCTGGAGCTGATCCGCGAGAGCGGCCGCTGGTGCGCACGTGCGCACCGGCTGCTGCAGGAGTACACGAGACCGGGCGTGACCGAGGCGGAGGCCAGCCTGCGCGCGGGGCAGGAAGCGACGCTGGCGATGCTCGCGGAGCTCGGCGAGGTCGGCGGCCTCTCGTCGCCGGCCGGCGTGTCGGCGGGATACCGCGGTCAGATCGGCGCGCGTAGCGCATGGGCGCATGCCGTCGCGCACGACATCGAGTTCAGGGCCGGCGACATGCTCGTGAGCGAAACGAGCGCGCCGATCTGGGGCTACAACGCCGAGCTCGAGCGCGGCATGGTCATCGGGCCGCCGACCGACGCGCAGCGGGAGCTGTTCGGTCACGTCGTCGCAGCGCAGGAGGCCGCGTTCGCCGCGATCCGGCCGGGCGCGACGTGCGCCGACGTCGACGGCGCCGTGATGAAGTACTTCGAGGACAACGACCTGCTCGAGAACTGGCGCCAGCACACCGGCCACGGCATCGGGCTGCGCAACCACGAGGCGCCGTTCCTCGATCTCGGCGACCACACTGTGCTTCAGCCGGGAATGGTCTTCACGGTCGAGCCGGGCCTGTACGACTCCGAGCTAGGCGGCTTCCGCCATTCGGACACCGTGGCCGTCACCGAGGACGGGATGAAGGTTCTGACGGACTACCCGCGCGACATCGAGAGTCTCACGCTCCCAACCTAGGAGCGGTACTCGATGGTCTCGCGCGCGCCGGTCTCGCCGGAGCGCACGATCGCGTCGCACACCTCGGACGCGCGGTAGCCGTCCTCGAAGTCCGCGCCGTACGGCGCGACGTCTGCGTCCTCCGCGATCGCCCACAGCATGTGATGCAGCTCGTGCACGAACGTGTCGCCCCAGCCGATGATGTGGCCGGGTGGCCACCAGTACTGCCAGAACGGATGGTCGGTCTCCGACACGAGCACGGTCTTGAACCCGCGCGCGCGGTCGCCGTCGGCGCGGAACACCTGGAGCTCGTTCAGCCGCTCCATGTCGAACGCGAGCGAGCCCTTCGTCCCGTTGATCTCCCACTGGAACGCGTTACGGCGGCCGTGCGCGAACCGCGTGGCCTCGAGCGTGCCGACGGAGCCGTTCGCGAACTCGACCGCGGCCTCGACCGCGTCGTCGACCTTGCGGCCGGGCACGAATGTGTGCGCGAAGCCGCAGACCGTGTCGATCTCCCCGTTGAGGAAGCGCGCCAGGTCGACGACGTGCGTCATCAGGTCGCCGAGCGCGCCGGACCCCGCCTCGTCGGGATGGAAGCGCCACGTGTCGAGCGACGCGTCGTCGCCCCAGTCCTGGAGGTACCGGCCCCGGAAGTGCCTGACCTCGCCGAGCTCGCCGGCCTCGATCATCTCCCTTGCGAGCCGCACCGCCGGGACGAAGCGGTAGTTGAACGCGCACATGTGCTTGACGCCCGTCGCGGCGACCTGCTGCCAGATCTCGTAGCTCTCGTTCGCGTCGCGGCCGAGCGGCTTCTCGCAGACCACGTGCTTGCCCGCCCGGGCGGCGGCGATCGTCGGCTCGGCGTGCAGCGAGTTGGGGCCGCCGTTGTCGAACAGGCCGATGCGCTCGTCCGCGATCAGGTCACGCCAGTCGGTCGTCGCGTAGTCCCAGCCGTAGCGAAGCGCAGCCTCGGTGACCGCCTGCTCGTTCCGGCCCGCGATCCCGAGGAGCAGCGGCTCGAGCGGCGGCGGCCACGTGATGTACGCGATCTTCCTGAACGCGTTCGAGTGCGCCTTCCCCATGAATGCGTACCCGAGCATCCCTACGCCGATCTGCGCCATTCCGCGATAGTACGCGTGTGGGTTCCATCGTGAAGTGGGGAATCGTCTCGACCGCGGACATCAACCGGAAGGTAATTCCGGGGGCGCACGCATCGGACAAGGTCGAGCTCCTCGCGGTCGCGAGCCGCGACCAGGCGCGCGCCGACGCGTACGCGCTCGAGTGGGAGATACCACGCGCCTACGGCAGCTACGAGACGCTGCTGGACGACCCGGACGTCGAGGCTGTGTACATCTCGCTGCCGAACACGCTGCACGTCGGGTGGTCGATCAAGGCGCTCGAGGCCGGCAAGCACGTCCTGTGCGAGAAGCCGTTCACACGGCACCCGGACGAGGTCGCCGCGGCGTTCGACGTCGCAGATCGTGCGGAACGGCTGCTGAGCGAGGCATTCATGTATCGCCACAACCCGCAGACGAAGAAGCTCGTCGAGCTCGTCGCAGACGGCGCGATCGGCGAGCTGCGGCTCGTCCGCTCCACGTTCTCGTACTCGCTGTACGAGGAGGACAACATCCGATTGCGCACCGACCTCGAAGGCGGCGCGCTCATGGACGTCGGGTGTTACTGCGTCAGCGGCTCGCGCCTGCTCGGCGGCGAGCCGGTCGCCGTGGACGGAGCTGCGTGGTACGGGCCGACAGGGACCGACTGGGTCTTCGGCGGGCTTCTCCGCTTCCCGAACGACGTGCTCGCGACCTTCGACTGCGGGACGGCGATGCCGAATCGCGACGAGCTGGAGGCGATCGGGAGCGAGGGCTCGATCTTCCTCGACGACCCCTGGCATTGCGTGCACCCGGTGATCGAGCTGCGGCGTGACGGCGAGGTCGAGCGCATCGAGCTCGAGCGCGAGGACTCGTACCGCCTCGAGCTCGAGAACATGAGCGACGCGATCCGCGGCGAGGCCGAGCTCCTGCTCGGCCGCGACGACGCAATGGGCCAGGCGACGACGCTGGCGGCGCTGCACGATGACGCATCCCGAGGCTAGAGCGCGAGCGGCGGCGATGCTGGCTGACGCCGGCATCGTCCTCACACCCGCCGAGCGCGACGCGATCGAGGTGACCGATCTCGGCCTCGGCCGGCTCGAGGAGACCGGGATCCAGATCCTCGTCTACGTGAACACGGATCGCGTGTGTGCGAAGGAGCTCGTCCTGTTCCCGCGCCAGATCTGCCCCGAGCATCGCCATCCGCCCGTCGGCGGCGAGCCCGGCAAGGAGGAGACGTTCCGCTGCCGCACCGGATCGGTGACCCTGCACGTCGCGGGCCACGACGAGGTCGTGCTGCGACCCGGAGAGCAGTTCACGATTCCGCCGGACACGCTGCACTGGTTCCGGGCCGGGGACGAGGGCGCGATCGTCTCCGAGTTCTCGACGCGCAGCACCGACGAGCACGACGTCTTCACCGATCCGAACATCATTCGCTGACGACGAGCGCGGCCTTGCCGCCGCGGAAGTCGAGCGCGTCTGCGAACCGATCGAGCGGCACCCGCAGGCCGATCAGCTGCTCGATCGCGCCCGGCCAACGGCGGCGGATCGCGTCCAGCGCCGACACCGCGGCCTCCCAGTCGCTGCGGCGCGCATTCACGCTGCCGAAGAGGACGCGGTTCTCGAGCACGAAGTCGACGCCGAGCGTGCGGCCGTCGACCGGGACGACCTGGTCGCGCCCGTCGATGCCGAGGATGCACGCGACGCCGCTGCGGTCGAGGAGGCGAAGCGCAGCAGCGGTCAGATGTGCATTGCCGGCGCACTCGACGACGAGGTCGAAGCGGCCGAGATCGGCGAGATCCGAGTCGGCGGTCGAGACGTACCCCGCCCCCGTCGCCTCGATGACGGCACTCGACGGATCGAGCGACGCTGTGACGACCTCGACGCCGCCGAGCCGCAGCAGGCACGTGACGATCGTCCCGATCGTCCCGGCGCCGGTCACGAGAGCGCGACGCACCTCACGCGGCAGCCGCTCTCCGATCGTCTGCGCATGACGCAGAGCTCGCACGCAGTCGGCCGCGGGCTCCACGAGCACGCCGAGCTCGCGAAGCTCGCGCGGCACGGGCACGAGCTGCGCTGGATCCTCGCCGACGAGCTCGCGCGCGAAGCCGTGCAGCCGCGTGATGCCGCGCTCGCTGTAGTCGCCCGTGAGACATCCATCCGGCGATCCCTGCGCGCATGCAATGCACCGCCCACATGAGCGGCGAACCGTTGCCGTGACGAGATCGCCTCGTGCGAAGCCGGCGGCGTCGCGCTCGACGACGCCGATCATCTCGTGGCCGAGGACGAGGACGTCCTCCCCCTCCGGCGCGATGCCGAAGAGCCCGTGCGCGATCTCGCGATCGGTGCCGCAGACGCCCACTTCGAGAATCCGCACCGGCACGCCCGCTTCCTCGACCGAGATGTCCGTAACGTGGGCGCTCCCGGCGTGCCCCGGCTCGACGACGAGCGCCTTCATCCGAGCACGGCTCCCTCCGACGCCGGCCCGACGAGCGCGCGATAGCGCGCGAGCACGCCGGTCGCGTCGGAGCGCGGCGCGCGCCAGCCGGCGAGTCGTCCCGCGAGCTCTACGTCATCGACCTCGACGGCGAGCGTGCCCGCGTCGGAGTCGATCGCGACGACGTCCCCGTCGCGAACGACGGCGAGCGGGCCGCCTCGGAATGCCTCCGGCGAGACGTAGCCGACCATGAGCCCGCGCGTCGCGCCGGAGAAGCGCCCGTCGGTGACGAGCGCAACGGAGTCGCCGAGCCCGGCGCCGACGATGGACGACGTCACGCTCAGCAGCTCGCGCATGCCGGGGCCGCCGGCCGGCCCCTCGTACCGGACGACGAGCACGTCGCCCGGCTGCACGACACCGGCGCGAACGGCATCGGTGCACGCCTCCTCCGAGTCGAAGACGCGCGCCGGGCCGCGGTGCGCGCGCATCCCGCTCACCTTCACGAGGCTGCCGCCGGGCGCGAGATTGCCGTGTAGCGCGCGCAGCGCGCCGCCGGCCCTGAACGGCTGCTCGACGGTCGACAGGACGACGCCGTCCGGCTCGGCCGCGTTCGCCGTCCGCTCTACGAGCGTCGAGCCGTCCACCGTCGGCGCGCTCCCGTCCATGCGGCCGCTGCGGATGAGCTCGCGCACCAGGGTCGCGGTCCCGCCCGCGCGCTGGAAGTCCTCCGCCGCGAAGCGTCCGGTCGGAACGAGACTGGCGATCACGGGAGTGCGCTCGCTCACCGCGGCGAGATCGTCGAGCGTCAGCTCGACGCCGGCCTCGCGCGCGATCGCGAGGAGATGGAGCACGCCGTTCGTCGAGCCGCCCGTCGCGGCGATCCCCGTCATCGCGTGCAGGAGCGCGCGGCGGTCGAGGAAGGTTCGCGCGGACGGCGGCAGGCGCACCGCGAGCTCACCGGCGCGCCGTGCAGCGTCGCCCTTCGCGTCGAGCTCGTCGGCCGGGACGAGCCCGTCCCCGATGACGGCGATGCCGAGGCAGTCGAGCGCGACCGCCATCGTGTTGGCGGTGAAGTGTCCGGCGCACGTCCCCGGTCCCGGACAGGCGACGCGCTCGAGCTCGTCCAGCCTTGCGCGCGGGCCGGGGATGGCCTCCCAGACGTCCTGGATCGTCACCCCGCCCGGACCGGCGCGCATCGGCCCGCTGTACAGGACGACGGCGGGCTTGTCGACGCGTGCGAGCGCCATGAGCGCGGCCGGGACCGTCTTGTCGCAGCCGACGATGCAGACGAGCGCGTCGAAGTCGTGCGCGTGCGTCATCAGCTCGATCGAATCGGCGATCACTTCACGCGACACAAGCGACGCGCGCATGCCCGGCGTCGCCTGCGACTGGTTGTCGGACACGGCAATCGTGTTGAAGACGAGGCCGACGCCTCCCGCATCTTCGACACCCTCGACGACACGGTCGGCGAGCTCGCGCTGGTTGAGG
>DASYFU010000053.1:0-3563 GCA_036498225.1 Gaiellaceae bacterium
GCCGCCGTGGCGCTCGCACTCGACGCGGTGCCGAACATCCCCTGGCCCGCGGGTGTCGTGGGCGCCGCCCTCTTTGCCGCTGCCGCCGGGGTGCGCCGCGTGCAGTACGCGGCCGAGCGCCGAACGGCGCGGCGCGTCGCCGACGAGCGCATCCTCCGCGGACACGGCGTCCCGTTCTGGCGTGAGGACGATCTGACCTCGACCCGGGCGCGGGCGGCCCGGCGTCGCCAGATCGAGCGCATCGTCCGCTCGACGTCGGTCGACCGCCTGCCTTCGGCCTCCCCGCTCAACCGGACGGAGGTCCGCCGCAGCGCAGCGCTGCTCGACGCCCTCGCCGCCCGACTCGACGACGACCGGCCGGTGAGTCCGCGCGGCGTGCTGTACGTCGACCAGCTGCTCGGCGACCCGGCGAGCCCGCTGTATGGCGAGCACGCCGACCTGCTGCCGCGCGCGATCACGCGCGTGCTGGGAGCGCTCGACGAATGAGCGCGTCGGTGGAAGCCCCCCGCAGAGCGCGCCGGCTCATCGTCGGCCGCCCGATGCGCACCGGTCAGATGGAGGAGACGCTCCTCCCGAAGTTCCTCGCGCTGCCGATCTTCGCGTCCGACCCGCTTTCGTCGGTCGCGTACGCAACGGAGTCGGCGCTCGTCGTCCTCATCGGCGTGAGCGCGGCTTCCGCGCACCTCGTCTTCCCGATCTCGATCGCGATCGCCCTGCTTCTCGCGATCGTCGTCGTCTCGTACATCCAGACGGTGCGCGTGTACGAGACGAGCGGCGGCGCGTACGTCGTCGCGCGGGAGAACCTCGGGACGCTGCCGAGCCTCGTCGGGGCGGCGGCCCTGCTCACCGACTACGTCCTCACCGTCGCCGTGTCGATTTCCGCGGGCGTCTTCGCGATCACGTCGTTCGCGGCACCGCTCGCGTCGCACCGAGTGGCGCTGTCGATCGGCGCGCTCGTGCTCATCGTCCTAGCCAACCTGCGCGGCGTTCGCGAGTCGGGACTGCTGTTCGCACTGCCCACCTATCTCTTCGTCACCGCGATCGCGACGCTCGTGATCGCCGGCATCGTCGAGCTCGCCACCGGAACGGCGCACCATGCGGTAACGCCGAACGCGCTTCCAGTCGGAACGGGAACGATCACGCTCTTCGTCCTCCTGCGTGCGTTCTCGTCCGGGTCGACGGCGCTGACCGGCGTCGAGGCGATCGCGAACGGCGTCAATGCCTTCCGGCGACCGCATGGCAAGAACGCGGCGCAGACGCTCGCGATTCTCGGCGTGATCGCGATCGCGCTCTTCCTCGGGGTCTCCTATCTCGCCGTGCACCTTCACGCCCGGCCGAGCTCGACCGACTCGGTCGTGTCGCAGATCGCGCGCGCCGTGTTCCCGACCGGATCGGCGGCCTCCTTCATGTACTACGCCGTGCAGGGCCTGACGCTGCTCGTCCTGATCCTCGCCGCCAACACGTCATTCCAGGGGTTTCCGCGGCTGTCCGCGCTGCTCGCCCACGACCGGTTCGCGCCGCGCCAGTTCACGAACCTCGGCGACCGGCTCGTCTTCTCGAACGGGATGCTCGTCCTCGCCACGGTCGCCGGGCTGCTGCTCTGGATCTACAACGCGAACACCAACAGCCTCATCCATCTCTATGTCATCGGCGTGTTCACCGCGTTCACGCTCTCGCAGGCGGGGATGGTGCGGTACTGGCTGCGGACACGGGACAAGAAGTGGCAGGCGAAAGCGTCGGTCAACGCGATCGGCGCGACCGCGACGGGCCTCGTCACGCTCATCGTCGTCTACACGAAGTTCGCCGAGGGAGCGTGGATCGTGACCGTCGCGATTCCCGTGCTCGTCCTCGGCATGCTCGGCGTGCGTCGCCACTACCTGCGCTTCGCGCGGCGCCTGCGCGCCGGCACCGCCGCGGTCGCGGCCGCATCGCAGCCGCGGAACACGACGCTCCTCGTCGTGCAGTCGCTCGACGCTGCGACCGAAGAGGCGGCGTGGTTCTCGCATCAGATCGCCGCTGACGGCTTCCGCGCCGTGCACGTCCCGACGAAGTCGTCGGATCCCGGCATCCGGCCGCGCTGGTTCCGCTTCGGCCACGACCTGCCGCAGCTCGAGACCCTCGCCGCCGGGTCCGACTCCGTGCTCGAGCAAGTGTGGCGCCTGCCGCGCGGCGAGGCCGAGTTCGTCACGGTCGTCATCCCCGAGCTCTTCGAGAAGCGCTCGATGTTCGACCAGCTGCGCCGCCCGCTCGAGCTGCGCCTGAAGCTCCGCCTGCTCGCCGAGCCGGGCGTCGTCGTCGCCGACCTGCCCGTGCTCCCCGGTGAGCTCAGGCACCCGAAGCATCTCGCCGTCCGAGTCATCGTCTCCGACGTCAACGCGGCCTCGATGCGCGCGATCAACTACGTGCGCGCGCTCGACGTCGACGACGCCCGCGCCGTGCACTTCGCCTTCAGCGGCGACGACGCGGCCGAGGTTCGCCGCGCGTGGGCGCTCCAGGGGCCGGCACTCCCGCTCGAGGTGCCGGAGGCTCCGTATCGCGACATCGGTGGCCCGCTGCTCGACTACCTCCGCGAACTGACCGCGGACGAGGAGACGGCGGTGCTCGTCGTCATGCCGGAGATCGTCACCCGCGGCTGGCGCAGAATCCTGCACAACCAGAAGGCGTTGTACGTCAAGCGGCTGCTGCTGCTCGAGCCGGGCGTCATCCTCGCCAGCGTCCCGTACCAGCTCCTCTGATGCTGCGCTACCGCAGCATCGTCGTGCCGCTGCTCGGTCTCGAGGAGACGGAGCACGCCCTCGATCTCGGGTGCCGCCTCGCCGCCGACCGCCGCGCGCACGTCGTTCTCGTCGCCCCGCTCTTCGTCCCGCAGGAGCTGCCTCTGAACGCGCACCTCGACGCGGAGGAGGCAGCGCTCCGCGAGCCGCTGGCGCGGGCAGCCGCGATCGCGGACTCCTACGGCGTCAACTCGCACCGCATCGTCGTCCGGACGCGAGAACGTGCGCTCGGCCACGAGCTGGCCGAGGTGGCCGCTCGCCACCGGTCCGACGTCGTCGTCGTGGGCGCACCGGTCGAGTCGCGGCTCGGCTTCCGCCGCGCCTTCCCGCTCGAGGTGCTGTCGATCCTCCGCGAAGCGCCGTGCCGCGTGATGATCGCCACCGGCCCGTTCGCCGGGAGACGGACTACAGTCACCGCGTGGCCAGGCGGCGCCGCCAGCAGCAAGACCTCGAGCGCGTCCTCGGAGCGAACGCCCTCTTTGCGACGGCGTACGGCAACGTCGGCTCCTCGATCTATTACGCCCTCGGCGTCACCGCATTCTTCGCCCTCGGGCTGACGCCACTCGTCTTCGTCATCGCCGGCATCTTCTTCGCGGCGACGGCGGCCACCTACGCAGAGGGAACGGTTCGCTATCCGGAGGCGGGCGGATCCTCGAGCTTCGCGCGCCACGCCTTCAACGAGCTCGCGTCGTTCGGAGCGGCGTGGGCGCAGATGCTCAACTACGTCATCACGATCGCCATCTCGGCGTTCTTCGTCCCGCATTACCTGTCGATCTTCTGGGGGCCGCT
>DASYFU010000054.1:0-1639 GCA_036498225.1 Gaiellaceae bacterium
CCCGACCGGACTGCGCTACTGCATCAACTCGGCTTCGCTGAAGCTCGAGGAGAAGTGAACTCGTAGCGCAGGAACAGGTGGCTCTCGTGCCGCCTGACGGAGAGCAGCCGCCCCGATACGTGTGCGTCGGGTAGGAGCTCGGCGCCGTCCGCGAGCGAGAGCCGCGGCGAGCCGGCACGGCCGGCGATGAGCGGCGAGACGGTGAGGAAGAGCTCGTCGACGACGCCCGCCGCGACGAACGACGTGAAGAGCGTCGGCCCGCCCTCGGACAGGATCCACTGGTGCCCGCGTGCGCGCAACGCGTCGATCGCCGCGGCCGGCTCGACCCAGTCGCCGTCGTTCACCGCGACGATCTCGCTCGTCGGCGGGACGGTGAGCTCCGGCGCCGCACGCGCCGTCGTCAGCACGAGTGCACCGTCCTCGAGCATCGGATGCGCCGGGTCGAACGAGCCGCCCGCCGTCACGATCGCGACCGCGGGTCGCTCCGGCTTGCCGAGCCGGCGGCGCAGCTCCGCGAACGCCTCGGCCGCCGGCGGATAGACCTTGTCCGGCCGCCACGTTCCCTTCGGCGAGGCGAGCGCCGTGCCCGAGCCGACGACGACGACGTCGGCGAGCGCGCGCAGCAGACCCATCACGAACTTGTCCGCCGCGCTCTCGTCGGCGATCAAGGCATTCGATCGCTCGACCTCCGGCATCGCGACCACACCGTCGATCGTCTCGACGAAGTTGGCGTAGACGCGAGGCCCGCCGAACCCGAGCCCGCCGCCGTAGAGCGTGCGCAGCTCGTCGGGAAGGTCGGCCTGCGGGAGGCCCGGCTGCTCGGCCAGCAGCTCGAGCGGTGCGAGCGTCACCGGATCGCGGCGAGGAACTCGCGCCGCAGGTCGGCGTCCTCCTCGTAGAGCCCGCGCCAGAACGTCGTCGTCGTGCGCGACCCTTCCTCGTGGACGCCGCGCATCTGCGTGCACAGGTGAGCCGCCTCGAGCCGCACCGCGACCCCGCGCGGCCGCACGAGCTCGACGAGCGCGTCGGCGATCTGCTCGCCGAGCCGCTCCTGCACGGTGAAGCGGCGCGCGTACAGGCGCACGAGCCGCGTCAGCTTCGAGATGCCGAGGATCTCCGCGTCGGCGATGTACGCGACGTGTGCGACGCCGTGGAACGGCAGCGCGTGGTGCTCGCAGAGCGAGAAGAAGCCGATCGGCCCCTCCACGATCTGGCTGTGCGCGCCGTCGACGCCCGCAGGACGCTCCGACGGGAACGCCGTGCGCAGCTTCTCGTCGCCGTCGTAACCGGCGGTCGCGTCGAAGAGCGCCTGCACGAACCGTTGCGGCGTCTCGCGGGTGCCGGGCGTTGCAAGATCCATGCCGAACGCCGCGAGAATCTCCGCGACATACCCCTCGAAGCGAACGAGGTCGGCTGGCGCGACATGGCGCGGTTCGACGTGCTCCCACCTGGTGTGGAACTCGAGGATTTCGGCTTCGTTCATCTCTTCGGTCACGCAATCTCCTCCTGAAGCAGCCTAGGGCGAACGACGAGCATGCCGACGAGCGGCAACTGGGCAAGCACGAACCACACGGCGTACAGCGGATGACCGAGCCCGACGAAGAGCCCGAACGCTGCCAGTTGGCCTGACATTCCCAAT
>DASYFU010000055.1:0-2484 GCA_036498225.1 Gaiellaceae bacterium
CGCTCATCCCCTCGACGAGGACGACGGCGGTCACTCGCCGCGGCGCAGCCGCTCGAGCGCGGCGAGCGTCGCCGGGTCGAGCTTGTCGCGCATGTCGCCGCGCGTGCGGTCGGCGTGGGCCGGCGTCACGAGCTCGTTCAGGAACGACTGGGACGAGAGCTTGCGCACCTGCGCGCCGGACGTGCCCCGGACAGCTTCGTCCGACGAGACGACCGCCACCTGCTCCCCGCCCCGCCGCTCGGCCGCGAGCCGCTCGATGAGCGCGTCCGCGTCCCCGGCCCAGCGCACCTCGAGCGGCCCGTGGCGCTCGTCGGGGCCGTGGCCGTCGAAGACGAGCACGCCCCGCACGCCCTTGGCGGCCACCCAGCTCGCGAGCAGGTCGCGCAGCTCCTCGGGGGAGCGGAAGCCGCCGGCGTGCACCAGGTTGAAGCCGTCGAAGAGGTAGAGGGTCGGCTCAGCCACCGCGCTGCCTTCGCGCCTCGTACAGCAGGACGGCCGCGGCGACGGACACGTTCAGCGACTCGACCTGCCCGAGCTGCGGGATCGAGACCTCGAGATCGCACATCTTCCGCACGAGCGGGCGCAGGCCCTTGCCCTCCGCCCCGAACACGAACGCGAGCCCGCCGGAGAGGTCGGCCTGCCACATCGGCGTGCCCGTCTCGCCGGCCGCGCCCGCGACCCACAGGTCGCCGGACTTGATCTCGGCGAGGTAGCGCGCGAGGTTCGTCACGACCGCGACCGGCAGATGCTCGACCGCGCCCGCGGATGCGCGACAGACGGCCGGCGTGACGCGCGCGGAGCCGTGCGCCGGAACGACGACGCCGGTCGCCCCCGCCCCCTCCGCGCTGCGGACGACGGCGCCGAGATTGCGCGGGTCGCTGACCTGGTCGAGGCACGCGAGCAGCGGCCGCTCCGACGCTGCGAGCTCGTACGCGTCCGCGTACTTGTACGGCTCGCACCAGGCGAGCACGCCCTGGTGGTCGCGCGTCCCGGCCGCCTCGGAGATGTCGCGCTCGAGCTTCGTCTGCACGCGCGGCCGCTCGAGGTCGCGCAGCCACGGCTCGGACTTGACCGCCCGCTCGGTCGCCCAGAGCTCCAGCACCTCGCGCTGGCCGCGCAGCGCCTCGCGGACGGGACGGCGGCCGTAGACCTGTTCCCTGCTCACCTCGGCACGAGGCGGAAGCCGCCCGCCTCGTCGCGCACGTCCCAACCCGCGGCCGCGATCTCGTCGCGGAGCCGGTCGGCCTCGGCGAAGTCCTTCGCGTCGCGCGCAGCGACGCGCCGCTCGGCCAGCTGGACGACCTCCGGCGGTGCCTCCTGCTGCTCGGCAAGCGACGCGAGCCCGAACACGCCGAGCGCATCGCGCAGGAGCTTATGGTCACGCCACCCATGGAGGTGCGCGAGCGCCTCGGGCGTGTTGAAGTCGTCGTCGAGCGCCGCCTCGAATGTGCTCCAATCCCCAACGGGCTCGCTCGGCGAGCGAAACACGTTGCGGAAGCTCTCGACCTGCGCCTTCGCCTGCGCGAGCGTCGCGTCGGTGAAGTCGATCGGCTTGCGCCAGTGCGCCGTCATGAAGAAGAGCAGGACGACCTCGCGTCCCCACGTGTCGATGACGTTGCGGATCGAGACGTCGTTGCCGAGCGACTTCGACATCTTCTCGCCGGCGAACTGGAGCATCCCGTTCTGCGTCCAGATGTGCGCGAAGTCGTGGCCGAGCGCGCGCGACTGCGCCAGCTCGTTCTCGTGGTGCGGGAACACGAGATCGAGCCCGCCACCGTGGATCTCGAACGCCGGGCCGAATGCGTCCTCGGCCATCGCCGAGCACTCGATGTGCCAGCCCGGGCGGCCTCGCCCCCAGGGCGAGTCCCACCACGTGTCCTCGCCGGGCTTGTTCGCCTTCCAGAGCGCGAAGTCGCGCGGGTCCTCCTTGAGCGCGCTCGGCTCCTCGCCCTGCTCGACCTGATCGGGGCGCTGCCCGGAGAGGCGCCCGTACTCGGGGTCGCGCGCGACCCGGAAGTAGACGTCGCCGCCGCCGGCGTACGCAGCGCCGGTGGCCACGAGCTCCTCGATGAAGTGCACGATCTCGGGGATGCTCTCGGTCGCCTTCGGCAGCAGGTCCGGCATGCCGAGGCCGAGGTCGCCGGTGTCCTCCAGATACCACTGCGTCGCCTTCTCCGCGAGCTCGGCGCTCGCGCCCGGAGCAGCGTCGTAGATCTTGTCGTTCACGTCGGTGATGTTGTGGACGAGCGTCACTGCGTAGCCCTCGTGCCGCAGCCACGTGCGCAGCCACATCCCGAGGATGAACGGCCGCGCGTTGCCGATGTGCGCCCGCGCATAGACCGTCGGGCCGCAGAAGTACATCCGGACGGGGCCTTCCTCCGGCGGCGGGAGCTCGACGAGGCCGCGATGCAGCGTGCTGTAGAGGCGCATCGACCTAGCCTAGTGAAGCGCGGCGCAGCAGCTCGTCGCGCGGCAGCGCCGCGA
>DASYFU010000056.1:0-5353 GCA_036498225.1 Gaiellaceae bacterium
TCGACGCCGACCGGGGAGCCGAGATCGAGTACGGCGCGCCGGCCCTGCTTCGACACGTAGTAGCGGTCGACCGTCAGCGTGACCCGCTTGCCCGTCACGGGGCTCGGCGCGCTGACCGTCCGGTAGACGACCTTGAACGCAGGCCGGCCCGAGAGCGTGATCGCCTGCGGCGAGCCCTGCACGTGCGCGCCCTTCAGCGCGCGCACGTCCGCTTGCACCTCGGCCCGTGTCCACGGCGCGCCGGCCGAGACGACAGCGCGGATGGCGTTGTTCTTGTCCCGGAAGACGACGCTGTCGGCAGCCCCCTGCTGCGCCCAGCCCTCCGGGTACTTCATCGAGTAGCCCGCACGCGCGTCGTGGAAGACGAGGAAGACCTGGTTGTCGGGGATGTCTCCGGCCGCGGTCGCGTTCGCCTCCGCCTGCAGCGCGCCTGCGCCGCTCGTCGTTGCAGCGGTGGTGGTCGTCGCGGTCGTCTTCGTCGTCGGCGGCGGCGTGGCGTGCTTGCCGCCGGATCCACATCCGGCGGCCGCGATCACGACGGCTGCGCCCAGCAGGAATCTCTTCATGCCGGCAAGTGTCGGCGCAGCTGCCTGAAACGCGCCTGAATGGATGGAGATCCGCGGCGGCGCCGACGTCTCCCTGAACCTTCGAAAGAAAAGGCCCGCCGAAGCGGGCCTTGAGTAGCGGGGGCAGGATTTGAACCTGCGACCTCCGGGTTATGAGCCCGGCGAGCTACCTGGCTGCTCCACCCCGCGTCGCGGTCGAAATTGTAGCACCGTCGTTACGATCCGCTCGATGTGGGACTGGCTCGTCTACGCGGCGCTGATCGTCGGCGCGCTCGCTGTTCTCGGCGGCTTCGCGCTGCTCGCGGTGCGCGTTCTCCAGGCATGGCGGAGCTTCAGGCGCCTACGCCGCCACGTCTTCCGCGACCTCGACAGCGTCGCGGAGAAGGTCGAAGCGACGCTCGACAAGATCGCGGCCGCGTCGGATCGGGAGCTCGCTGCGAGCGTCGTGCGGCTCCGCTCGTCGCTCGCGCAGCTCGCCGTCCTGCGCGAGGCGGTGGACGAGGCGCTCGCCGTCGTCCCGCGCCTGTGAGAGTCGCAGCGGTCGATCTCGGCACGAACACGACGCGGCTGCTCGTCGCCGACGTCGAGGACGGCCACCTCGCGGAGCTCCACCGCGAGTCGCGCATCACGCGTCTCGGCGAGGGCGTCGACGCGCGCCGGCGCCTCCTCCCCGTCCCGGTCGCCCGCGTGCGCAACGTCCTCTCCGACTACCGGCGGACGCTCGAGTCGCTCGGCGCCGAGCGGACACTCGCCGTCGCGACGAGCGCGGTGCGCGACGCCGAGAACGGCGAGGCCTTCCTCGGCGAGGTGGAATGGAGCTACGGTTTCACGACGCAGCTCGTCAGCGGCGACGAGGAGGCGGAGCTCACGCGCCGCGGCGTGGAGCCGGCGGCCGGCACGCTCGTGCTCGACATCGGCGGCGGCTCGACCGAGCTCGTGCTCGACGACTTCCACGTCAGCCTCCCGATGGGATCGGTCCGCTTCACCGAGCGCTACGGCGAGGACGCCCCTCGATCCATCGAGGAGGCGCGCGCGCTTCTTCCCGAGCTCGCTCCCAGCGCTGCGATCGGCGTCGCGGGAACGGTGACGCAGCTCGCGGCGTTCGACACCGACACGATCCAGGGTCATCGGCTTACGCGTGCGCGCGCGCGTGAACAACTACAGCGCCTCGCGGCGATGAGCGTCGCAGAGCGGCGCGGCCTGCCGCGTATGGAGCCCGACCGCGCGCCCGTGATCGTCGCCGGCGCCGCGATCCTCGTCGCCGTGCTCGACGCGTACGACCTCGACACGATCGAGGTGAGCGAGCGCGACATCCTCGACGGGATCGCACTCGCTGCCGCGGATCTGCCCGCGCCGGTCGAGGGCGACGCCCCGCCCGGCGCCTACACCTGCTGCTAGACGATCTCCACCGCGGGCGGGTCGTCCTCGGCGAGCCGGCGCTGCACGACCGCGCGCGAGAGGACGCCGACGAGCCGCTCCTCCTCCACCACCGGAACGCGCTCGAGGTCGAGCTCCTCCAGCATCCGGAAGCCGTCCTCCAGCGGAAGCGACGCGTCGAGCGTGTAGTGCGGCGGCTCGGCGATGTCGCGCAGCACGACGTCCCGCGGATCGAGCCCGGCGGCGACGACCTCGCGGACCAGCGTCTTGCGAGTGATCACGCCGATGAGCGTTCCGTCGTCGGCGCTGACGAACACGGCGCGCATCTCCGGGACGTCGGCGAACAGCCGCCCCGCCTCCTGCGCGCTCGCCGCGGCGGAGAGCGTCGTCGGCTCCGGAACCATCGCGTCCTTCACCTGGCTCACGGGTAGATCCCCCGGGACTCGAGCGCGGCCGCGACCTCGCGGATCGCGGCCACCATCGCGGCCGGACGCAGCGTCAGCGACTTCTCGTCCGACACGGCCCACACGCGGTCGAACGCATCGCTCATCTTCTCCGCGAGCTTGATGCGGATCTCGTCGCGATCCCAGAAGAGCCGGCCGAGGTCCTGCACCCATTCGAAATACGAGACGGTGACGCCTCCCGCGTTCGCGAGGATGTCGGGCACGACCGGAATGCCGCGCTCGGCGAAGATCGCGTCCGCCTCGAGTGTCGTCGGGCCGTTCGCGCCCTCGACGATCAGCCTCGCGTGCACGCGACCGGCGTTCTCGCCGGTGAGCTGATCCTCGCGCGCAGCGACGACGAGGATGTCGCAGGGCAGCTCGAGCAGCTCCTCGTTCGTGATGCGCTCGCCGCGCTCGTAGCCCGCGAGCGAGCCGTTGAGCGCGACGTACTGGTGCAATTCTGGAATGTCGAGCCCCTCGGGCGCGTGCAGGCCGCCCGCGACGTCGGACACCGCGATGACGGTCGCGCCGCGCGCGTGCAGCTCGGTCGCGGCAACGCCGCCGACGTTGCCGAAGCCCTGGACGACGCAGCGCTGATCGGAGAGCGTCATTCCCAGCCGCTCGCATGCGCGCTCGGCGCACATGACGACGCCAGCGCCCGTCGCCTCGCGCCGGAAGACCGAGCCGCCGATCGAGATCGGCTTGCCGGTGACGACCTCGGGCACCGCATAGCCCTTCTGCATCGAGTACGCGTCCATCATCCAGGCCATCGTCTGCTCGTTCGTCGCCATGTCGGGTGCCGGAATGTCGGTTTGCGGCCCGATGGACTGGATCAGCTCCGACGTAAAGCGCCGTGTCATCCGCTCGAGCTCACGCTGCGAGAGTGCGGTCGGGTCGCAGCGGATGCCGCCCTTCGCGCCGCCGTACGGAAGGCGAAGCAGCGCGCACTTCCACGTCATCCACGACGCCAGGGCCGCGCACTCGCCGAGCGTCACCTCCGGGTCGTAGCGCACGCCGCCCTTCGTCGGGCCGAGCACGGTCGAGTGCTGCACGCGGTAGCCGGCGAAGACCTCCCACCGGCCGTCGTCGCGGCGGAGCGGGACGCTCATGATCAGAGCCCGCTCGGGGAAGCTCAGCCGTTCCGTCACCATCTGCGAGACGTCCGCGTGCGGGAGCGCCTGCTCGAACTGCGCGCGTGCCATGAGGAAGAGCGGCGTGTCCCACTCGAGCGGGCGTTCGAGCGGCGATGCCTCGAGGCGTGCCACGCGCGCAGTGTAGTGAGGTGCCGGGCGCCTCTTCCCCCGTCAGCCGTCTCCGGTATAGAAATGACCGGTGCAGGCACGCTGGCGCTCGATCGTCGTCGCCACCGTCTTCGCTGCGGTGCTCTCGGCCGCCCCGAGCGGCGTCGCGGCTGTGCGGGCTACCCCCGTCATCCTCTCGATGACCGTGTCCGGACCGCGTCCGCTGCCGGCCGCGGGCATGCCGGTTCTCGTGCAAGTGCGAGTCGAGAATGCGAGCACGTGCACATTCCTGCGTCAGTACAGCGCCTTTTCGGCGTTGTATCCCTACAAAACGGTGTCGTGCACGTCGGGACGAGCCGCCGTCGTCATCCCGGCGATCTCGAACGCCTACAAGGCGCCGCTGCACCTCAGCTTCGAGGTGAGCGCCGTCGGATCTGGCGCGGTTACGCGGAGGATCGTGAAGGTCACGGAGGCGGCCGCGCCATCGCCACCTCGGCCGGTGGTGACAATCACGCCACCGCCACCTCCGCCGGTGGTGACCGCCACGTCCCCACCTGCACCCCCACCACCTGCGCCATATGCGACGAGCACGAACTGGTCGGGGTACGTGCTGCCCTCCTCCACCTCGATCTTCACCGGCGTCGCCGGAACATTCACTGTCCCGACGCTCGACTGCTCGACCACACCGGACGCGGGCATGTCTCTCTGGGTTGGGATCGGCGGGGCGGGCTGGCCAGACGGCACGAACTCGGGCGCGCTGCTCCAGACGGGAGTGGCCAGCGACTGCGTGAGCGGCGGGCAGGTGAACTCCGGCTGGTGGGAGCTTTACCCGTCCGACCCCAACCACAGTTATGACTTCTCTGGCTTCCCAATGTCGGCAGGCGACACGATTACCGCCTTCGTCTTCCAGGACAGGAGCGGTGCTTGGTGGACGCGGCTCGACGACACGACGACCAGCTTGTCGGGGTTTTTGAAGGTAGGCGGGAACTGGGGCGTTGGTACCAACGCCTCCGGGGTCTACCGCACGCAGGGGTCCGGCGCGCTCCTCTCCTACATCGGCGGCTACTCCGCCGAGTGGATCGTCGAGGACTACACCGAGTCGGACACCCAAACGCTTACGCCCCTCGCGAACTTCGGCACCGTCGGCTTCACGAACCTCGGTACGAGTGCGTCCGATTGGTTTCTCACGCCGCACGAGGGGATTGAGCTGACCGATAGCAGCGGCAACGTGCTCGCGGCGCCGTCGTCGCCGGGAAGTGACGGCAGCTTCACCGTCACATACGAGGGGTCGGTCAGCCCTTAGGCTCGGAGGTGAGCGCATCGCTCTCTCGAGAGTGCCGGGGGCGGGACTCGAACCCGCATGACCGAAGTCACCCGATTTTAAGTCGGGCGCGTCTGACCAGTTCCGCCACCCCGGCGCCCGGAGGGTAGCGCTGTGGCAAGGTCTCGCCATGACCCACGACGTGATCGTCGCGTACGCCGTCCTCGCCGTCGCCGGCCAGGCGATCGTCGCCGCTCTCGCGCTCACCGGCATCCTCGCCCTCCTCGGAATCCGGGCGCCGCTCCGCGCCGTCCGCGGCGCGCTCTGGGGCTACGAGCTCTGGGCCGCGTTCGTCGTCGCAGCGCTCGCCACCGGCGGAAGCCTCTTCTTCTCGGAGATCGCCGGCTTCGTCCCGTGCGACCTGTGCTGGTTCCAGCGCATCTGCATGTACCCGCTCTCGATCCT
>DASYFU010000057.1:0-3204 GCA_036498225.1 Gaiellaceae bacterium
GCGACCACAAGGGTGGAAGCGCACTCGCCGTCTTCGACGTCCTCGACGTCGATCTCGCACGCAAGTACGGCATCGTCGCCGTCGACGACGACGACCGGATCGTCGACTTCGTCGAGAAGCCGGAGCAGCCGCCGAGCACGCTCGCCGCCACGGCGACGTATCTCTATACGCGCGGGCATGCGCGGCTCGTCCCCACGTACCTGGCGGAGGGGAACCCTCCCGATCAGCCCGGCAACTACATCGCGTGGCTCCACAAGCGCGAGCCCGTCTACGCGTACCGGTTCGACGGCGGCTGGTACGACATCGGCGATCCGGCGCAGCTGCTCGCCGCCGACAACCGCATGCGCGAGCGCGTCGGCCTCCAGACGCGCGACACGTACTCGCGCGATTGACGTCACATATCGCGGGCTAGCGTCGGCCGCGTGCTCGACCTGCTGCTCCCGCGCCGGTGTCTCGTCTGCGGCGTCGACGGATCGCAGCTGTGCGCCGCGTGCCGGGTCGGCCTGCCGCGCCTGGAGCCTCCGCTCTGCGAGCGCTGCGGCGCGCCCACCGCGTGGCCGGTCCAGCGATGTCGCGAATGCACTGGACGCCGCCTGGGCTTCGCCCGGGCGCGGGCAGCGGTCGCCTACGACGCGTCGGTGCAGCGGCTCGTCGCCGGTTGGAAGGAACGCGGGCTGCGCCGGCTCGCCGCGGAAGCGGCCGAGCTGGTGGCGGACCGGGTACCCGCGCTCGACGCCGACGTCGTGACCTTCGTTCCGGCCGACCGGGGCAGGCTCGCCGAGCGCGGCCATCACCCCGCAGCCCGGCTCGCTTGCGCCCTCGCCGACCGGATGCGCCTTCCGTGCGAGCCGCTCCTCGTGCGCTCGCGGGGATCCCACCGCCAGCGTGGGCTGTCGCTCGCCGAACGCCGCCGCAACGTCGCCGGCGCGTTTGCCGCAACGCAGCAGGTGAAAGGCATTGTTCTGCTGGTCGATGACGTCTACACGAGCGGCGCAACGGTCTCGGCGGCGGCGTCCGCGCTCCGAGCGGCAGGCGCTGCCCGCGTCGACGTGGTGACGTTCGCGCGAACGATACGATTGAGTCAGCGACCTCAGGAGGCGACATGGAGCTTCTCGTCAAGGGCAAGAACCTCGAGGTGAGCGATGCCATCAGGCGCTATGCCGAACGAAAGTTGAACAAGCTCGGCAAGCAGACGCGCAGGCTGGAACCCGTCGAGGTGGAGCTCGAGCTCGCGGTCGAGACGAATCCCTCCATCGCCGAGAACCAGGTCGCGGAGGCGACCGTGTGGCTGAAGGGGCACACGCTGCGCGCGCGCGAGGCGACGCGCGACATGAAGGTCTCGATCGACGAGCTCACGACGAAGCTCGTGCGGCAGGTGAAGGACGAGCGGGATCGCAAGGCCACGAGGCGGAAGATCGACAAGCACGCGCTCGACGCGGATCTTTGAGCCTGTTCCGGCGCAAGGAATCGTTGCACGAGCGCCTTGCGCGAGAAGGCGGATTGACCGAGGCCGAACCGCGCGCGCCCGAGACGCCGCCGACGCCGCCGCGCGAGGTCGGCATCCATGGCATGCAGCGCCCCCGTGAGTGGGATGCGACGCAAACGGTCGAGGCGCCCGGCATCGAGGGCGATGCGGCGACCTTCGTCGTTCTGCCCGACGGCTCGGTGCTCGTGGAGGAGGGATCCGATTCGTCGCTGCAGCCGCTCGCCGACGCGATCGAGCAGGAGCTGAAGCCGCCCTATCGTGCGCGCGCTGCACGACAGCGCGGCGACCTGTGGGCGGTGCAGGCGCGAAAGATCGAGGTCGCCCAGCTCCGGCATCCCCCGCAGGGCGACTCGATCGAGCTGACGGGCGACATGCTCCTGGTCGACGGCGAGCGCGCATTCGGGTCGGTCCCCGAGCTCGAGGGCCGCGGCGACGTCGTTCGCGCGGAGCGGCTTGACGGCAACCTGTGGGAAGTCCGGGCCTCCGCGCTCTGAGCGGAGGGCCCCGGTACCCTGTCCTCGATGGCCCAGCAGCTCGGTTCTCTCGAAAAAGTCCTCCGCGCCGGAGAAGGGCGCCGACTCAAGCGGCTCGCCGAGCAGGCGGCCTACATCGGCACGCTCGAGCCGGAGTACGAGCAGCTCTCGGACGCCGACCTCGCGGCCAAGACGGTCGAGTTCCGGCAGCGCCTCGAGAACGGCGAGACCCTCGACGATCTCGTCTTCGAGGCGTTCGCCTCCGTGCGCGAGGCGTTCAAGCGGACGCTCGGCGTCCGCCTCTTCGACGTCCAGCTGATGGGCGGCATCGTCCTGCACGAGGGCGACATCGCTGAGATGAAGACCGGCGAGGGCAAGACCTTCGTCGCCGCGCAGGCGATGTACCTGAACGCGCTCGCCGGCAAGGGCGTGCACCTCGTCACGACGAACGACTATCTCGCGCAGCGCGACCAGAAATGGACGGAGCCGGTCTTCAACGCGCTCGGGATGCGCACCGCCTACATCGAGAACATGATGCCGTTCGAGCCGCGGCGTGAGGCCTACCAGGCGGACGTCACGTACGGGACGAACTCCGAGTTCGGCTTCGACTACCTGCGCGACAACATGTCGGTGTCGCTCGACGGCGTTGTCCAGCGCGGCCATCCGTACGCGATCGTGGACGAGGTCGACTCGATCCTCGTCGACGAGGCGCGCACGCCGCTGATCATCTCCGGCGAGCCGGAGACGGCGGCGCAGATCTACTACGACTTCGCGCGGGTCGCTCCGACACTCGTCGGCCACCGCTCGGAGCCCGGCGACCCGAAGGGGTACGCGGAGCAAGTCGGCGCCGACTACGAGTACGACGAGAAGCACAAGACCGTCGCCGTCACCGAGCAGGGCGTGAACAAGGTCGAGCGCGCGCTGCGCGTCGAGAACCTGTACGCGCCGCAGAACTCGCAGCTCGTCAACCATCTCATCCAGGCGCTGAAGGCGCAGTCGCTCTTCCAGCGCGATGTCGACTACGTCATCCAGGACAACGAGGTGAAGATCGTCGACGAGTTCACCGGCCGCATCATGGAAGGCCGGCGCTGGAGCGAGGGCCTTCACCAGGCGGTGGAGGCGAAGGAGGGCGTCGCGATCCAGGAGGAGCACCAGACGCTCGCGACGATCACCCTGCAGAACTACTTCCGCCTCTACGACAAGCTCGCCGGCATGACCGGCACCGCGAAGACCGAGGAGAAGGAG
>DASYFU010000058.1:0-2045 GCA_036498225.1 Gaiellaceae bacterium
CGAACATCAGGCGCATCCCGTTCGGGAAGGACGCCTCCACGTGGTCGTCACCCTCGGCGATCTCGACGCCGAGAAGCCGGTAGAAGGCGCGAGACCGGTCGAGGTCTGCCGAGACGATGCCGATCGCGTCCAAGTGCGGCACGGATGGGACGCTAACGGATAGCGTCGAACCGATGCGGTACCGCCAGCTCGGGTCGAGCGACCTCCAGGTCTCCGAGATCAGCCTCGGCTCGTGGCTGACGTACGGCGGCGGCGTCGGGAGCGACCAGGCGGAAGCCTGCGTCGCCAAGGCGTTCGAGGTCGGGATCAACTTCATCGACACGGCGAATGTGTACGCGGGCGGCCGCGCCGAGGAGTTCCTCGGCCAGGTGCTGTCGTCGCGGCCGCGCGACTCGTACGTGCTCGCGACGAAGGTCTTCTTCCAGATGCCGAACGGCGACCGCGGGCTCTCGCGCGAGCAGATCCACAAGAACATCGACCTCTCGCTCGCGCGGCTGCGCACCGACTACGTCGACCTGTACCAGTGCCACCGATATGACTGGGACACGCCGCTCGAGGAGACGATGGAGGCGCTGACCGAGGTCGTGCGGCAGGGCAAGGCGCGGTACCTCGGCTTCAGCGAATGGCCCGTCGACAAGATCCGCGAGGCGGTCGAGATGGCCGGCGTCGACAAGTTCGTCTCCAGCCAGCCGCAGTACTCGATGATCTGGCGTGGGCCTGAGCGCGACGTCATCCCGTACTGCCGCGACCACGGAATCTCGCAGATCGTCTGGTCGCCGCTCGCGCAGGGGATTCTCACCGGCAAGTACAAGCCCGGCCAGCCGCCGCCGACGGACAGCCGCGCCGCCGCCGAGAGCATGAACTACTTCCTCAGCGAAGACCGGCTGGCCGACGACCTGCTCGAGCGCGTCCAGCAGCTCGGCGACGTCGCGAAGGATCTCGGCATCACGACGGCGCAGCTCGCGCTCGCGTGGGTGCTGCGCGAGCCGAACGTCGCATCCGCCATCGTCGGCGCGTCGCGGCCGCAGCAGGTGGAGGACAACGCCGCCGCGAGCGGCATCGAGCTCGACGCGGCCACGCTCGCGCGGATCGACGAGATCCTCGGCGACTCGGTCGTGTACGAAGGGCCCGCGAGCTAAGCGGGTATGACCTTGCCGGGATTGAGGATCCCGGCCGGGTCGAGCAGCTGCTTGATGCCGCGGTAGAGCGGCATGAGATCGCCGTGCTCACGGGCGAGGTAGTCGAGCTTGCCGTAGCCGATGCCGTGCTCGCCGGTGCAGGTGCCGCCGCGCGCGAGCGCGTCCTCGACGACGGCGGTGTTCAGCGCCTCCGCGCGTGCGATCGACTCCGCGTCGTCGGGGTCGAGCAGGAAGGCGACGTGGAAGTTGCCGTCGCCGACGTGGCCGACGATGCCGCCGCGCAGGCCCGAGCCGTCGAGCGCGCTTCGCGCGTGCTCGATCGCGGAGGCGAGCTCCGAGAGCGGAACGGCGACGTCGGTCGTCATCGCCTTCGATCCCGGCGAGAGCGCGAGCGAGGCGTGGAGGGCGTTGTGGCGCGCATTCCACATCCGAGTGCGCGCCGTCGGATCCGTCTCGGCCTCGAACGCGGATGCGCCCTCGTCCTCCGCCAGCTCGCGCACCTCCTCGACGTCGCCGGACAGCTCGATGAAGAGATACGGCGACTCGGGGAACGTCGTGCCGCTGAAGGCGTTGAGTGCGGCGATGGTCGTCGAGTCCAACAGCTCGCAGCGGGTGACGAGCACGCCGGCGCCGATGATCGCGGCTGCCGCTCGGCACGCCGCCTCGACGGTCGGGAACGCAGCGCGCGCGACGACGATGTGGTCCGGAATCGGATGCAGCCGGAGCGTCAGCTCGGTGATGACGCCGAGCGTGCCCTCCGAGCCGACGAAGAGCTCGGTGAGGTTGTACCCCGCCGACGTCTTCACCGCCCTCGTGCCGGTGCGGACGACGCGGCCGTCGGCGAGCACGACCTCGAGCGCGAGCACGTGCGCGCGCATGCCGCCGTAGCGAACGGTCGTCGTCCCG
>DASYFU010000059.1:0-4685 GCA_036498225.1 Gaiellaceae bacterium
CGAGGCGAACGTGCTCGACGTCGTCGCCACTCAGACCATGGTCGGCATAGGCGGACTGGAGCGCGTCGATCGTCGCGTGCGTGGCGCCGCATGCGGGATGTCTCTTGAAACAGATGGACTCGACGCCGAGCCGGCCGCCCATGACGTCGTCGGGCCGTGCCGGGTCGAAGCCTTCCGCCTGCGTCGCTGCAAATCCCTGCGGGCCTTCGATCGCGCCCTTGCCGGCGCTGAACCCGCGGGCCGCGAGCAGTGCGGACAGCACGCCGACCGACGCCGAGCGGCCGCCGTGTAGCGCCTTGCCCATGGTCCCGAACGAGACCTTGAGTCCTGCCGCCTGCGTCGCAGCCAGCCCCAGGGCGCGCTCCATCTGCTCCGCGTCGAGGCCGAGCGCACGACCCGCCCCGGCCGCAGCGCCAAACGAACCGACCGTGCCGGTCGTGTGCCAGCCGCCGAGATAGTGGCGCTTGCCGACCGCGAGGCCGAGACGAATCGACGCCTCGTAGCCCGCCACGAGCGCCGTCACGACCTCTCGTCCCGAGAGGCCGTACTGCTCCCCGACCGCGAACACGGCAGACGCGACGCCGATCGACGGATGGCCTTGCATCCAGAAGCTGATGTCGTCGTAGTCCTGTGCATGCGACGCCGTGCCGTTCGCGAGCGCTGCAGCCTGGGGACCGACCCGAGCCGCCGCGCCGATGACGGTGCAGAGGCCGTCCGAGGCGTCCTCGGCGAGCACTGCCTGCACCGCTCGGCCGACGGGCTCCTGCGCGCCCGCGAGCGTGACGCCGAGCCAATCGAGGATGCACTGCCGCGTGCGTTCGAGTTGCGTCCCGCTCAACGCCTCGAACCGCACCGACGCGACGCGCTCGGCGAGATCGGCGGTGAAGCCGGTCACGCGGCGGCCCGCGTCAGCACGTCGCCGACGTCGTCGAGGTCCTCGAACGCTGCGACGCGTTCGACCAGCGTCGCTGCGGAGCGTTCGCCGATGACGGGCTCCGCGAGCTCGCGGAACTTCGCGACGAGCGTCTCCCACTCGAGCGGCAGCTCGTCGTCGGTCGCTGCGCGCCGCGCGTTCGAGGCGACCTCGAGGCGTTCCCCGGAGCGTCGCGTCACTGCGACGGTCGTCTCGAGGCCGGTCGGCGCGCCGGAGGGAACGACCTCGACCTTCGCGCGAAGGCGGAGCAGCTCCGCGTCCGACACGGCCTCGTCGGTGAAGCCCGAAGGCCCGGTGCTGTGGCCGGCGAGGACGAGGGACGCGACGTGGCGCAGGCTGAACTTTCCTTCGATGCCCACCGCGGGCTCGGGGATGCAGCAGATGTCGAACATCTGGTCGCTGACGAAGATCTCGACACGGTCGACGTCGGCCGGCGCGACGCGCGCCCGCTGCAGCGCGTCGATCGCGCCATGTGTTCCACCACAGCACGCGTGTTTCTTGTAGAGCACGCCCTCGATGCCGAGCCGACCGCCGAGCTCGGTCTCGACGCGCTCGGGATCGAAGTCCGGGGCCTGGGTCGATGCGAAACCCTGATGCGCCTCGACGGCGCCGGCGCCGGCCGTGAAGCCTTGCTCGGCCAGCAGCGCGGCAAGAACGCCCGCGGCGGCCGCGCGGCCGCCGTGCAACGGCTTCGCCATCGTTCCGAACGAGATCTTGAGGCCGGCGGCCTGGGTTGCCGCGAGCCCGAGCGCGGACTCCATCGTCCCGGCGTCGAGGTCGATCGCCCGCCCGGCCGCCGCCGCAGCGGCGAATGCTCCGACTGTCCCCGTGGCATGCCAGCCCGCGAGGTAGTGACCCTTGCCGACGGCAGCGCCGAGGCGCGCGGCGACGTCGTGCCCGGCGAGCATCGCCGCCGCCGCCTCCCGACCCGTCAGGTGTCGCGCCTCCCCCACCGCCAACGCCGCGGACACGACCGCCGCCGAAGGGTGGCCCGTCATCCAGAAGCTGCTGTCGTCGTAATCGAGCGCGTGGCACGCCGTGCCGTTCACGAACGCCGCACTTTGGGGCCCGACCCGATGCCGCGTCCCGACGACGGTCGCGCGCGGCGCCTCGCGCTCGAGCAGCGCGACCTCGGCGGCGATCCGGGCGGCATCCTCGCGCGAGCCCGCGATCGTCACGCCGAGCCAGTCGAGGACGCAGTGGCGCACACGAGCGAGATGCGTCGGGCCGACGTCCGACAGGCTCGTTCCGGCGGCGCGGCGAGCAAGGTCGGCGGTGAACCCCCGAGGCTTTGACACTCCACCCGTCAACCTACAGAATAAATGGAGTACCTGTCCATATTGTGAATAGCGAGGGAGGACGGCGCGATGGCTATCAGCTCCAGCACGCATGAGGTCGTCGTGGTCGGCGCCGGGAATGCAGCATTCACGGCGGCGCTCGCGGCTCGTGAAGCGGGCGCGTCGGTCCTCGTGCTGGAGAAGGCGCCGTTCGAGCTGCGGGGCGGCAACACGCGCTTCACCGGCGGCCTTTACCGCATCGCGCTCGACGACGTCGAGGCCGTGCACGAGCTGATCCCGTCGCTGACGGCCGCCGATGACGAGACGTTCGTCATGGAGCGTTACGACGCCGACGACTACTACGCCGACGTCGTCCGGCTGTCGGACGGCTGGTGCGATCCAACGCTGATCCGCATGACGGTCGACCAGTCGTTCGAGACCGCCTGCTGGCTCCGCGACCACGGCGTGCAGTTCCGGCTGTACCCCACCTCCCAGTACCGCGACGGCAAGCGGGTCTGGCCTGACCACGCGATGCTGTCGACGATCGAGGGCGGCGAGGGACTGTCGAACACGTTCTTCGCGACGGCCGAGGCGGCCGGGATCGAGATCGAGTACGACGCCGCGGTCAACGGCTTCGTCCTCGACGAGGACGGCGGCGTGCAGGGCGTCACGTATACGCAGCGCGGCGAGGCGAAGGTCGCGGAGGCGAGCGCGGTCGTGCTGGGCTGCGGCGGCTTCGAGGCGAATCCGGAGATGCGCGTGCGCTACCTCGGTCAAGGCTGGGACCAGGCGCTCGTGCGTGGCACGAAGTACAACACCGGCGAAGTCCTCGCCAAGGTGCTGGAGCTCGGCGCGCAGCCCGTCGGCAACTGGTCGTCGGCGCATGCCGTGCCGCTCGACGCATTCGCCCCCGACACCGGCGATCTCGATCTCCGTGCGCTGTCGAGCCGCACGTCCTACATGTTCGGCATCACGGTCAACATCCACGGCAAGCGCTTCCTCGACGAAGGCTCCGACTTCAAGCTGTACACGTATGCGAAGACCGGCATCGAGATCCTCAAGCAGCCGGGCGCGCTCGCGTACCAGATCTTCGACAGCGCGATCATGGACGCCGCGGTCGAGGCATCCCCCGGCTACGCAGTCCCCGTCGAGATTCCGATCAGCGAGTCGACCACCGGTCGCGCCGCCGCGCACGTGTCCGGCGCCGAAGGCAACCCGGTCGTCGCCGACACCATCGAGGAGCTCGCGCGCAAGCTCAACCTCGATCCTGCCGAGCTGGTCGCAATGGTCGACGAGTTCAATGCAGCGGTGCAGGACGGGACGTTCGACCCGTCGATCCGCGACGGGAAGGGCACCGACGGATTGCAGCCGCCCAAGTCGAACTGGGCGACGAAGCTCGAGAATCCTCCCTACACCGCGTTCGTCGTCGCCTGCGGCATCACGTTCACGTACGGCGGCATCAAGATCGACGAGACCGCGCGCGTCATCGACCTGACCGGAAACCCGATTCCCGGGTTGTACGCGACCGGCGAGATCACCGGCGGCTTCTTCTACTCGAACTATCCCGCCGGCGCGGGGCTGATGCGGGGCGCAGTCTTCGGCCGAATCGCAGGCGAAGCGGCCGCGCGCGCCGTCGGCGCTGCGACAGCCGCCGTTTAGGCGGCCTCGACCGCGACGCTCGCCGCCTCGTCCTTTGCGTGGACGACGTTCCGGACGCCGTACGCGGCGATGGGCAGGACGAGCGCAGCCGCGCACGCCGTGAGCAGGAATGCCGGCGTGATGGCGTGCGCGAGCAACTCGCGCGTCGCGACCGGGCTGCGACCGCCGCGGCCGAGCTCCTGCGAGTCGAGCCGGATGCCTGGAGGTAGACCGTGGTTGACGAGCGCGCCCATCGCGGCGACACCGAGCGCAGCGCCCATCGAGCGCGAGAACACCATCAGCGCCGTTGCCGAAGTGATCAGCGAGCGCGGCACCGCGTTCTGGACGGAGACGATGAACACCTGCGCCATGAGGCCCCAGCCGATGCCGCTGAGGATCGTGTCGCGCGCGACCTGCCCGCTCGTCACGCCCGCATTCATCCGCAAGAGCATCAGAACGCCGGCGAAGAGGACGAACGGGCCGAGCAGCGCCATCGGGCGCAGGCGGCCACTGCGGAACATGAAGCGGCCGACGGCGAAGCTCGCGATCGACGTGCCGAGGAACTGCGGCCAGAGGACGAGGCCCGACCGCGTCGCCGACGTGCCGACGACGGTCTGCACGAAGAGCGGGACATACGTGATCGAGCCGAGCATCACCCAGCCCCCGAGCGCGTAACAGACGACGCTGCAGGCCACCGCACGCTCGCGCAGCGCCGAAAACAGGAGGATCGGCTCGACCGCGCGCCGCTCGGCGATCGCAAACGCGATCCAGGCGAGCACGGCTCCGACGAGCGTCGCGAGCTCGGTCGGCGACGTCCACGCAAACGAGCGCCCGCC
>DASYFU010000060.1:0-4873 GCA_036498225.1 Gaiellaceae bacterium
AAGACGCCCATCGACAGGATCGTGAGAACCGCGGCCACCATGGCCACCGGCCGCCGCGACGGGCGGCGCTCCAGCCGTACGTCCATGAACGGCAGCGCGAGCAAGAGGACGAGCGCGATCGTCGGAACGCCGATCGTCCCGAGGAACACCGTCTCCGGCCACTTGAAGATGCGCAGGAGATAGAAGAGGAAGTAGAAGTACCAGTCCGGCCGCGGGACGAAGCTGATCGTTCCCGGGTCCGCCGGCGGCGCGACCTCGGGGCCGAGCAGGCCCTTGTTCAGCGGATCGTGGTGCGGCCCGTACGCCGTCCACTTCCAGAGGACCGCGAGCCCGACGATGACGCACACGACGATGAGGCTCATCACCGTGTCGTGGAACATCGCGTACGGGTAGAACGGCTTCCCGCGCTCCTTGACGTCCTTCTTGTAGCGCGCGAACTCGGCGCGGCGCTCCTCGAGGGGCGTGGGCTTCTCCTCGGCCATCAGTCGCTGCCTCCGCCCGGGGCTGCAGGCCTCGTCAAGCCGGTGCGGACAGTCGGGGGCACCTCGACGACGTCGCGTCCTGCTGCCTCACGCGACCACGGCGGCGACGTGACGCCGAGCCGGATGACGAGGTACAGGTGCAGCGTGATCAGCGCGATGATTCCGCCGGGGATGATCAGCATGTGCAGCGAGTAGAAGCGCGACAACGTGTCGCCGCTGATCTCCTGTCCACCGCGCAGGAACTGCGCGAGCCACGGCCCGAGGAACGGCGCCGTCCCGTTCAGGTTGATGCCGACGACGCTCGCCCAGTACGCGGTCTGATCCCACGGGAGCAGATAGCCGGTGAAGCCTTCGGTCAGGCCGAGCACGAGGAGAAGCACGCCGACGATCCAGTTCAGCTCGCGCGGATACTTGTACGCGCCGAACAAGAACACGCGGCCCATGTGCAGGAACAGCAGGATGATGAAGACGCTCGCGCCCCACTTGTGCATGCCGCGCACGAGCCAGCCCATGAAGACGTGGTCGGTGATGTTCTGGATCGACGCGTACGCGTCGTGCGGTGACGGCTTGTAGTACATCGCAAGAATCACGCCGGTGAGCGCCTGCACGATGAACGCGGTGAGCGTCGCCGAGCCGAGCGTCTGCATCCAGTTCGTGTCACCCGGAACCTTGCGGAAGAGGAAGTAGCGCACGCCGCCGACGAGGCCGCTGCGCTCCTCGAGCCAGTCGAGCGGGTAGTTGACCGCCGCGGCGACCTGCTCGCGCCTGACCTGCGCCTTGCTCGGAGCTCGACGGACGGCCATCAGTGATGCGGCGGCTGAAGGGGATAGAACCACTGCTCGGGGCCGTCGACATGCTGGCCCGGGCCGGCTTCCTTGTATTTGTAGATCTTCGCCTGCGCTCCGGTGCCGACGACATGCGAGACCGAGAACGTGCTGAGCAGGACGAGTCGGCCGTTGTCGATCTCGAACGAGTAGCGGTCGAGCGCGCGCACGGGCGGGCCCGCCGTGCGGTTGCCCTCGGTGTCGTACTGGCCGCCGTGGCACGGGCAGCCGAAGCCGGCAGGCACGACGGGGCGCAGGAGCACCGGGCCGTTCTGCGTGTGCTCCATCACGTTCTTCTCGCCGAGGATGGCGCCCGTCGGCCCGTTGGCCTGCACCGGGCAGCCGAGGTGCGCGCAGCGGTTCGAGATGATCGTGAAGCTCGGCACGTTGTTCGCGACGGGGCCGTTGTTGCGCACGAACGCGGTGCGCCGCGACACCTCGCCCTCTGCGGGATTGACGATGAAGGTCGAGATGAACCACTTTCCGATCGGGAACGCGCTGACCGGCCCCATGTCGACCTTGTGGCCCTTCTGGTCGAGGAACGACGGCAGCAGCGCGAAGCCGGCGACCGGAATGGTGAGGACGCCGCCGATGACGCCGCCGAGGCCGAGGGTCGCGCCTTCGAGGAAGCGGCTGCGCGCGAAGCGCTCCGTGCTCGCCGGCACGGCGGCGGCCGTCGCCGGCTCGGCCGGGATCTCCTCGGGCGTCGCCTCTCTGACCTCCGCGTGCACGACCGGGACGTGTCGGCGCATCTCCGAGGTCGCGTCACGCGCCCAGAGAAAGCCGAAGACGATCGCGATCGCCGCGCCGATCGGGGCCACGACCGTCGGGTCGATGATCAGTCCGACCAGTGCGACGGCGATGCCCACGGCAAAGCCGAGCGGCCAGAGCGTGGGTGCCGGTCCGTGCTCCTCCTGCATCCGGCCGTGATTCAACCTGATCGGCCCGTGTTGTGCGGGGGCAACCCGTACTCGGCCCAGCGTCGATCGACGAGCTCCTTGACCTCCGGCGACATCTCGATCTCCTCCGGCCACGGCCGCGCACCCTCTTCCGGGAGCTTCGCCGTGGCGTCGATGCCGAGCTTCCCGCTGACGAACTGGCGCTGGGGAGCGTGGTCGAGATGGTCGGTCGGGCCTTCGCTGAGGATGACGTCGCGCGCGGGATCGACGTTCGCGCCCGCGTAGAAGAGCACCTGCGCGTAGTCGTGCACGTCGACCTCGGCGTCGACGACGACGATGCACTTCGTCAGGCTCAGCATCCCGAGGCCCCACAGCGCGTGCATCACCTTCTGCGCCTGGCCGGGGAACGACTTGCGGATCGAGACGATGCAGCAGTTGTGGAACGCGCCCGCGATCGGGAGGTCGTAGTCGACGATCTCCGGCACGGTCGTCCGCACCGCGGGGAGAAAGATGCGCTCCGTCGCCTTGCCGAGCCACGCGTCCTCCTGCGGCGGCTTGCCGACGACGATGGAGGGATAGATCGAGCCGCGGCGCATCGTCATCGCGGTGACGTGGAAGACCGGGAACGGCTCGGCCGCCGTGTAGTAGCCGGTGTGGTCGCCGAACGGGCCTTCCTCCCCGAGCTCGTCCTTCCCGACGTAGCCCTCGAGCACGATCTCCGCCTTCGCCGGCACCTCGAGATCGTTGCTCACGCACTGCACGAGCTCGACCGGCTCGCCACGGAGGAAGCCGGCGAGCATGAATTCGTCAACGTGCTTCGGCAGCGGCGCGCTCGCCGAGTACGCCGTGATCGGGTCGAGCCCGAGCGCGACCGCGACGGGAATGCGGCCGTCGCTCGCGAGCCAGTCCGCGCGGCCGTCCTTGTGGATCTGCCAGTGCATGAACGTCGTCGCGCGGTCGACCACCTGCATCCGGTACATGCCGACGTTGCGCGTCCCGTCGCGCGGATCGCGCGTGATCACCGCCGGGAGCGTGATGAACGGCGCCGGGTCGCCGGGCCAGCAGCGCTGGATCGGAAGCAGCCCGAGGTCGACCTCGTCGCCGCGCAGCACGATCTCCTGGCACGCGCCCTTGCGCACGGTGCGCGGCAGCGAGTCGGCGATCGACTTGAGCTTCTGCAGCCCGCGCACCTTCTGGATGAGACCGGTCGGCGGCTGCATCTCGAGAACATCGGCGACCTTGCGCGCGACGTCGTCGAGGTGGTCGACGCCGAAGGCGAGGCACATGCGGCGCTCCGTGCCGAACTGGTTGATGAGCAGCGCGTGCTCCGAGCCTTTCGGATGCTCGAACAGCAGCGCCGGGCCGTCCGCCTTCACCGTGCGGTCGACGATCTCCGTGATCTCGAGGTCCGGTTCGACCTCGGCCGACACGCGGACGAGCTCGCCTTCGCGCTCGAGCAGCGCGATCCAGTCGCGCAGGTCCTCGATCACGGTGCTACCGGCGGTGCCGGAGCCAATGCGAGAGCTCGCCGAGCGCGATCACTCCGACGAAGATGAGCCCGACGCAGAGCATGACGAGGACGGTCTTCTTGCCTTCCTCGGCGGCGGTCTCGACGGCGAGCAGGTGGAGCACGGCGAAAACCTATCGCAGCGCCGCGTGAGCAGCGAGCGCTTCGTCCACTGCCCGGTCGCCTGCGGCCTCACGCGCGGCAGCCTCGAGCGGCGCCGGGTCGCCGCGCAGGCGCAGCGCGGCGCGGGGCTCGTCCAGCCTCGAACCGGCGCCGAGCAGCGCGGCGCTCGCCGCCCACAGCGCGCCGTCGCCGTCCGCGTCCTCCGCCCGGAGCTGGCTGCAGAGCGAGATGAGCTCGGAAAGATCGGCGACCGCGTCCGTCTCGCCGAACGACGCGACGCGGACGAGGCCGTGCGCGTACAGGTAGTCGCCGAGGAGGAGGGCGACGTCGGGGTCGCCCGGCGCGAAGAGCCGCGGCTCGCCGTAGTGCGTGAGGTAGCCCTCGTAGATCGTCTCCAGGCCGACGGCGAAGCGCGGCTGCGCGAGCGGCGAGAACACGGCGACGAGCCTGCGCTCGTCGCTCGGGCGAAGCGCCTCCCGCCACAGCACGCTCTCGTCGGTCGCGCCGGCGGCTATCTCGTCCCACACGCCGCGATCGTCCTGTCGATGTCTTCGTCGCTGTGCGCGAGCGAGACGAACATGGCCTCGAACTGCGACGGCGCGACGTAGATGCCGTTTTCGAGCAAGTGCCGGAAGAGCTCGCCGTAGCGTTCCGTGTCGCACTGTTGCGCGTCCTCGAAGTTGCGCACCGGCCTGTTCGTCTGGAAGAGCGTCAGCATCGCGCCGACGCGCTGCACGCGTCCGAACGGCGCGAGGCCGTCGGCGAGCCGCGCCGCCTTGCGCTCGAGCTCGACGTACACCTGCGGATCGCGCAGGCGCGGCAGCACGGCGAGGCCAGCGGCGGTCGCGAGCGGGTTCCCCGACAGCGTTCCCGCCTGGTACACGGGACCTGCCGGCGCGAGCATTTCCATCGCGTCCGCACGGCCGCCGAACGCGGCGAGCGGCAGGCCACCGCCGACGATCTTGCCGAGTATCGTCAGGTCGGGCAGCACCCCGAAGCGCGCCTGCGCGCCGCCACGGGCGACCCGGAAGCCGGTGA
>DASYFU010000061.1:0-3481 GCA_036498225.1 Gaiellaceae bacterium
CTCGCTCCTGCCGGTCGCGCTCGAGCAGCGCGTGCGGCGGCAGCCGGGCGTCGCTCAGACGGCGCGGATCTACCTGCTCGTGACGACGGTGAACGGCCGCGACTCGTCACTCGTGTTCGGCCTTGCGCCGGACGAGTTTCCCTACCGCCGCCTGACGCTCGTCTCCGGCACGCACGGCGGCGCACTCGTCGGCGACGCGTTCGGCAAGATCTCGACGGTTCGAATCGGCCCGCGCGCCTTTCACGTCAGCGGCGTGTTCCACAGCGGCGACCGCTTCGAGGACCAGAGCGTCGTGCTGCCGCTCGCAACGGTGCAGGCACTGGCGAAGCATCTCGGCGAAGTGACGACGATCGCCGTCACGGTGCAGCACGGCGCGCGGCCGCAGGCGGTCGCGTCCGGGCTCGAGCGGCGGTACGCGGTCACGACGATCGTCGAGCCGGGCCAGGCGGTGAAGATCGACACGTCGTCGCGGCTCGTCGTCGACGTCGGCTGGGTGATCTCCGCGCTCGCGCTGATCGTCGGCGGCATCGGCGTCACGAACACGATGGCGATGTCGGTGTTCGAGCGCGTCCGCGAGATCGGCATCCTCCGTGCGGTCGGCTGGTCTGGCCGGCGCATCGCCGCGCTCATCGTCAGCGAGGCGCTCGGCATCGCCGCGGTCGCGCTCGCGATCGGGCTCGGGCTCGGCGTGCTCGCCGCGCGGCTCTTCACCGCGCAGACCGGCCTCTCGACGCTCGTGAGTCCGAGCTTCACCGCCGGCGTGTTCGCGTGGGGCCTCGCATTCGCGCTCGGTGTGTGCATGCTCGGCGCGGTCTACCCAGCGTGGCGCGCCCTGCGGCTCAGCCCGATCGAAGCGCTGCGCCGGGAGTGATCGCACCGTCGCGCAGACGCAGCACGCGGTCGGCCTGTGCCGCGACCGCGTCGTCGTTCGTGACCAGCAGGATCGTCGTCCCGCGCGTGTCGCGCACGTCGCGGAGCAGCTCGAGGATCTGCGCGCCTGTCTCGGCGTCGAGCGCGCCGGTCGGCTCGTCGGCGAGCAAGAGGCGTGGTTCGTTCGCGAGGGCACGGGCGATCGCGACGCGCTGACGCTCTCCGCCCGAGAGCGTCGACGGGCGGCTGTGCGCGCGCCCCGTAAGCCCGACCTCCGCCAGCAGGTCTGCAGCGCGCGCTTCGCGCTCGGCGCGCGGACGCCGCCCGAGCAGCGGGATCTGCACGTTCTCGAGCGCGGTCAGCGTCGGCATCAGGTTGTGGAACTGGAACACGAAGCCGACCGTCGTCGCGCGGTAGGCCGATGCGTCGGGAAGCCGCGTCACGTCCTCGCCGTCGACCTCGATCGCACCGGAGTCCGGGCGGTCGAGCGCGCCGATCAGGTTGAGCAGCGTGCTCTTGCCGCCGCCCGAGGGCCCCGTGAGCGACACGAGCTCGCCGGGGTCGAGCGCGAGCGAGACGCCGTCGAGCGCGCGGATCCTGCCGTCCTCGAAGCTCTTGCGCAGGTCCCTGACGTCGACGCGGGCGCCGCTCACCGGGGGACGACGGCCCAGCCCGCGTGCGCCGTGCGATAGCCCTTGGCGGTGACAGTCGCCTCGAGCACGAGATGCTGCCCGCGCGATGCCGCCGGGAACGACGGATTGCCCGGCACGCCGAACGTCTCCTGCCACGCACCGTTCTTCACGACGTGCACGCCGACCTCGCCGACGGGCATGCCTCCGAAGAGGAACTGCAGATGGATGCGACACGCGACGGGCTTGCCGGCCGCGGTGACGTGCACGTCGTAGTGCCAGCGCTTCCCGACACGCGGCGTGTGATCCTGTCCGCGGATCGCGACGTGCAGCGTCTTCTGCGCCGCTGCCGCGGGCGCGGCGGTGAGCAACGCGATGGCGACGATGAGGAGCACGCGGCGCACGCCGGAATCGTATTACTCGGCCAGCCGCGCGAGGGCCTTCGTCGCGGCGCCGAGCGGGCGCGGCTCCTCGAGCACCGGTGCGTAGAGGTCGCCGTGCCGTTCGACCCGGTCGAGCGCGACCGCCATCGTGAAGTCGCGCGGCCGCACGTCGGGCGTCAGCTCGTCCCAGCGCAGCGGCGTCGAGACGGGTGCGCCCGGCTTCGGCCGCACGGAGTACACGGACGCGATCGTCTTGCCCCAGCCGTTCTGACGATGGTCGACGAGGACGCCGCTTCGCTTCTTCTTCAGCCACTCGGTCGTGACCTTGCCCGGATGCCGCTGCTCGAGGAGACGCGACGCCGCCTCCGCGAAGGCGTACGTGTCGTCGAAGCCGGCGCGCCGCTGGATCGGAGCGAGCACGTGGATGCCGTCCGCGCCGCTCGTCTTCACGTAGCCCGGCAGCTCGAGCTCGTCGAGGAGGCCGCGGATCAGGTGCGCAACCTCGATCGCGAGCTCGAAGCCGTCCGGCTCGTCCGGCGGGTCGAGGTCGAAGACGACGAAGTCCGGCTTCGCGGGCTTGTCGACGCGCGAGTACCACGCGTTCATGTCGATGCAGTGCATCTGAACCATCCAGAGCAGAGATTCCTTCGAGTTGACGAGAGGGAAGTCGACCTCACGCGCGCCGCCTTCGCGCGGGTGCGTCGTGAACCGGCGGGTCGGGATCCACGACGGCATCCCCTTCGGCGCCTGCTTCTGGAAGAAGCTGTTGCCGGCGATCCCCTCGCGATAGCGCTTCATCGTGAACGGACGGTCGCGCAGGTGCGGAAGGATCGCGGGTGCGACGGCGTCGTAGTACGCGAAGAGATCGCCTTTCGTGATCCCGTCGTCGGGGAAGAGAACGCGGTCGGCGCTACTGAGATTGACGGTCGCCATGCCGGGAGGCTATCCCGCGTGGGCTCTCAGGCCCGGGCCATCGCGGTGACCGTTGTGACCGGCAAGCCCAGGTGTGCGAGGCGGCGCGGCAGGTCGATGTGCAGCCACCGCGACACGTGGTGCGGGAGGGTCGAAAGCATGATCTCGTCGAAGTTCCCGGTCGGCAACGTCTCCTCGATCGCGTCCATCGGGTCGTGCCGGATCGACACCGACCCCTGGGCGGCCGTTCCCGCGGCTCTGTCGATCAGAGGAAGCGCGAGCTCGAGCACATGCTCTCCTTCCGTTTGAGCCTTCGAGCGCTCCGCTTCGGTGACCTCCGCATGCTCGGCGGGGTTGGGGACGAGCAGGTGGAACCGCGCAGGCCCACGTGCAGCCGTTCGCGGATCGCGTGGAGAAGCGCCGGCGTCGCAGCCGTGCGGTGTGCAACAACCAGAACTTCGGCCGTCGGCACGGTCGTTGTCGTCAACGCGACTTCGGTGGCGTCCTTCCGCGTGATGCTGAGGTACACGACCACGACCAGGATGGCGACGAGGAAGATCGCACTCGTCATTGTTGTCCCGAGGCCAAAGCCGCCGAAAGAACGGCCAGCCAGTAGAAGGCCTCGCGTCGAGTCCGATGGATCGTGTGGATCGACAGCGTCCGCTCACTCACGTACCAGGCTGCGAA
>DASYFU010000062.1:0-14480 GCA_036498225.1 Gaiellaceae bacterium
CGTGCGCCGCGCGCAGCATCGGCAGCGTCAGCGTGATGCGGTCGACATACGGCTCGAGATGCGCCTCGGCCCCGATCACGCGCCGCTCGTTCTCGTCCAGCGTCGGCTGGTCGGGATAGAGGGACGCGATGTGCCCATCCGGCCCGAGGCCGAGCAGGAGGAAATCGAAGCGCGCGAGGTCGCAGAGCTCGCGGTCGTACTCCTCGGCGCCGGTCTCGCGCCCGAGCTCGCCGCGCATGCGATGCACGGCGGCCGGCTGCACGTCCAACCGGTCGAGCAGTGCGCGCTTCGCCATCCCGTAGTTCGAGCGGTCGTCGTCGGGCGGGACGCAGCGCTCGTCGCCCCACCACAGCTCGGTGCGGCTCCAGTCCGGATTGCGCTCGGCCGCGAGCTCGTACGCCCGCTCGGGCGTCGCGCCGCCGGTCAGGACGACGTGGCCGCCGTCGCGCGCCTGCGCGTCGAGCATGTCGGCGACGACGACCGCCGGGTCGTCGGCGACGACGATCTCGACGTCACGCATGTTCGTTCGCGAGCTCCGTCGCGCGGGTCATCGCCGCCTGCACGGCGTTGAGGAGCGCGGCGCGCACGCCCGCCTGCTCGAGCTCGCGGATGGCAGCGATGGTCGTGCCGCCGGGAGACGTCACCGACTCGCGAAGCTCGACGGGATGCATACCGAGGTCGCGCAGCTGCTTCGCCGTCCCGAGCATCGTCTGCACGACGAGCGTCGTCGAGATCTCCCGCGAGACGCCGAGGAGAATGCCTGCCTCGATCATCGCCTCCGCGAGCAGTGCGAAGTACGCGGGCCCCGATCCGGAGAGCGCCGTCACAGCGTCCATGGCCGACTCCGGCACCCGCACGACGCGGCCGAGATGCGCGAGCGCGTCCTCCGCAAGCGCGAGGTTGGCCTCGCCCGCATGCGCGCCGGCGCAGATGCCCGCCATGCCCTCGTGCACGGTCGACGGCGCGTTCGGCATCGCGCGGACGACGGGGACGCCCGGCGCGACCCGCGCCTCGATCTGCGCCGTCGGGATTGCGGCGGCGATGGAGAGAACCGTCTGATCGGGGGTGAGGAGAGCTCCGACCTCGGCGAGCAGGGTGTCGATGTCCTGCGGCTTCACCGCTACGACGACCAGGTCGGCCTGCTGCACCGCCTCGGCGTTGTCGGTCGTCGCGGTAACGCCGTGCCGCTCGCGCAGCTCCGTCGCGCGCTCTTCCGTCCGGCTCGTGACGACGATGTCGCCGAAGCCGGCGCCGAGCAGACCGGTGAGCAGCGCTTCGCCGATGCGGCCGCAGCCGAGGATCGCGATCATGGCCCCTGAGTGTGCCTAGGCGGCTACGGCGGCGTCGAACGAGAGCAGCCCGCGTCCGAATCCGGCGAGCAGATACACGCTCGCAAGACCGGAGAACTCGCCGTACGGCTCCAGCAGCTCGGCCGTCTCCCAACCCTCGACCTCGCGGCCGCGCATCGCGCGCAGCAGCTTCACGAGCCCGAGGTCTCCGACGAGGCCGTGGTCGAACCGCCCGAGGCCTTCGAGGCAGACGACGCCGATCGACCACGGGCCGACGCCGCGCTCGCGCTCGAGCCGCCGAACGATCGCTTCCGTCGGTTGGTCGTGCAGCCGCTCGAGCTCCAACGACCGGCAGAGGCGGACGAGCGCGGCGCCACGGCGTGCGTGCAGTCCCAGGCTGCGAAGCTGCGACGGCGCGAGCGCGCCGAGGTCGCGCGTCGTCGGCGCGACGTGGAGGTTCTTCGGTCCCGCCGTGCAGAGCGTGCGGATGATGGTCTGCTCCATGCGGCGCGCACGCTTTGCCTCGATCAGCTGTCCACAGAACGCGCGCAGCAGCGACTGGGCCACGGTCGAGAGGCGCACCGGCCGCAGGCCACGCAGCTCGCGCGACGCTCGCCCGAGCAGGCGGTCGTTCCGAACGCGTAGGAGGAACTCGGAGTGATCGTCGTCGAGCGCGAGCAACCAGCGCATGCGGTTCGCCGCGTCTGCCGAGTCCGCGCTGATCGTCACGGTTCCCGACGGCGACTGCCACGCGCGCGCGAGCTCGACGCGCCCGTCGACGGCGAGGACTTGCGTGAACACACCGTCGCGGAACGTGCGCGTCGCGTCGCTTGCGAAGCGTGCGGAAAGTGCGAGCGAGTACGGGCCGCGCGGCGAGACCGCGAGCTCGAGGCTCACCGCTCGCTGCGGGCGTGCTGCGGCGTCGCCCGCGTGCCGAGCTCGGCCGCGCGATCGAGCGCGTCCATCGCCTCCGCCTCGCGGCCGCCGGCGCGGAGCAGGTTGCCCCAGGCGCGGCAGGCATTCGCTGCCGGCCGCCACCGAGCTTCGTGCTCGAGAATGTCCACGGCCTCACGGTAGGCGGCGTCGGCCTCGTCGTTGTCGCCGGCGAGGGTCAGCGCATCGGCGAGGACGGCGAGCGCAAATCCGCGGTCGGCCGGCATCGAGTCGATCGCGAGCGCTTCGCGCGCGAACCCAATTGCGGCGGGAGCGTCGCCCTCCATGTGCGCCGCCCGTGCGCGCTGGATCGTCAGCTCGGCGAGGTCGGGCGCCGACGGCATGACCCCGAAGAGCCGCTCCGCGCGATCGAGATGTCCCGCTGCGTCGCCCGGCTTGCCACGCTCGAGCAAGAGCCTCGCGGCCACGACGTGCGCGCGGCTCAGGTTGAGCGCGTCCTCCGTCAGCTCGAGCAATGCAATTGCCTTGCGGATGTTCGTCAGCGCGACCGCCGGGCGTCCCTCGGCATCGGCGACGCGCGACATCGACCAGTAGAGGCGGACGCGCATGTACGGATCCTCCGTGTCGCCGACCCGCGCGAGCGCCTCGCGGACGACTTCCTCCGCCTTCGCAACTTCGCCCGTGTCGACGAGTGCGTAGCTCAAGAGCACCGCGTACCGCGCTTCGGCGGTCGGGTTGTCGTCGGAACGGTCGATGCAGCGCTCGAACAGCTCTGCGGCCTGGGTCGTGCGACCGGCGACCGCGTACGCGCGTCCGAGCTGCGCATAGACATCGACGTATTCGGCAGGCGGAACCGGCTCGTCGGCGATGGCTGCTTCCAGGAGCTCGATCGCCGTGGTCACGTCTCCGGACTCTTCGCGCATCGCCGCGAGCGCGACCCTGGCGCGGAAGGCCGTGGCGCCGTCTGCGGCCGCGATCGCCGATGCGAGCACCTCGCTCAGCCCGTCCTCGACGCCGTTCTTCTCGCCGAGCCGAACGGCGAGCTCGAGATCGCAGAGCCGGAGCTCGCGGGCTGCCGTCGGGTCGAGCTCCGAGCCTGTCTCGAGGAAGTCGGCGGTGACGCCGAGCTTCTCCGCGAGCTTCCGGAGCGCTTTGACGGATGGCTGGCGCGTCCCGGCTTCGATCCGGGAGATATAGGCGTACGAGACCCCCGGAGCCGCTAGCTCGCGCTGGGACAGCCCTCGTTCCAGCCGCAGTCGCTTGAGTCGTTGCCCGATCGTCTCGCCCGTGGCCGTCAAGGACTCGGGCGTCACAGTTCGATTCTTGCGCTTCGGGACGAGGTCGTCAATGGGCCGCTCCGTCTTGCCCAAGCTTCATGCTCCGCGCTGTCCCCAGTCATACCCAAGTGATACCGAGAGGAGGAGACATGCTGCGGAACACCGTCGCGCTCAGGCTCGCTCTGATCCTGGCCGTGCTGGCCGTCATCGCCGCCGTTGCCGGCGATTTCCCCTGGGGCCCGATCTAGGCCTACCGGGTTGTACCGTTGCCGCCGTGACGGCCCTCGAGCTCGTTGTCTATGCGCTGCTCCTGGCCGCCGCGGCGGCAGCGGTCTGGAAGCGGCCCGCGGTCGCTCTCTACCTCTTCATCGTCGGCCTCGCCGTGCACAACGCGGCGATGGCGGGCCTCTACGCCGCCGGCGTCCGCGGCGGGACGCTGACCGCGATCGCCGCGTGGAAGGAGATCCTCCTCGCCGTCGCCCTCGCGCGCGTCATACAGAGGGCGGCGCGCGAACGACGTCTGCCGTTCCGCCCCGGCGTCGTCGACGGGCTCGCGCTCGCATACGGCGCGCTCGTCGTCGTGTACGCGCTCGTGCCGCAGTCGGCGCTCGGCGGCGGCGCCGACCACCATGCCGTCGCGCTCGCGGCGAAGCACGATCTCGTGCCCGTCGGCGCGTTCTTCCTCGGCAGGTCGCTCGCGATCGGACGCGAGGAGCTCCGCAGGCTCGCGTGGACGGTGCTGGGCACTGCGGCGTTCGTCGCAACGCTCGGGATCGTCGACGTGTACGCCGTCCCGATCGGCTGGTGGCGGACGAACGGCGTCGTGGACTACTTCCACAAGCAGCTCGGCTACGACTACCACGGCACGGGAGAGCATCCCGCCGTCGCCGGCCTGCCGGAGAACTTCATCTACAACACCGGCTCCGAGCAGCACTTCCTGCGCCGACTCGTCTCGACCTTCCTCAGTCCGCTCGCGGCCGGCTACCTGATGGTGGTCGCGCTCCTGCTCCTGCCTCGCCGTCGCGTTGCGATCGCGCTCGCCGCGCTCGCCTTCGCGGGCCTGCTCTTCACGTTCTCGCGGTCATCGCTCGTCGCGCTCGCGGGCGGCCTGATCGTGCTCGCCCTCGCGTCGCGCGACTGGCGGCCCCTCGCGCTCGGCTTCGTCGTCGCCGTTGTCGCCGTGGGCTGGGCGCACGTCTTCCCGAAGATCGGGCCGACCGGGAAGTGGACGAAAGCCGACCTCGTGTACCAGCAGCGCCAGGCGCACGCCGCGACGGGGCCGACGAGCGGGAGCGCGCTCTCCGAGAACGAGCCGTCGCTGCGCGAACACTGGACGGAGTTGAAGGACGGCATCCACACGGTCATCCACCACCCGCAGGGCTTCGGGCTCGGCAACGTCGGACAGACGGCATCGCGCACGGGCACGCCGATCAAGGCGGGCGAGTCGAACTACACGGAGATGGGCGCGGAGCTCGGCATCCTCGGTGCGCTCCTCTGGATCGCGTGGGGGCTCGTCGTGCTCGTCGGGCTGTGGCGTTCCGGCTCCGTGCGCATGACGGCGGCGTTCGCGGCGATCCTCGCGCTCGCGATCCAGACGGACGTGATCGGCGACCCCTGGGTCGCGTACGTCGTGTGGGCGTTCGCGGGCGCATTGCTGCTCAAGACGCGTCCCAAAGAGCCTCTTGCGAAGGCCCCCGCGCCCGCCTAGCCTCGCGCCGGTGTCGGCCCGGCAGCTGCTCGTGCTCGCGGCGCTCGCGCTCCTCGTCCTCGCGCTCGCATTGAGTCTCCGACACGGGCGCTCAACCTCCGGCGCTGTGCTGCCTCGCGTGCCGGGCGTCCTCAATCCCGATGTCACGCAGGCGACCATCGGCTGGACGATCTGCGTGCACGGCTGGACGGCGACGGTTCGTCCGCCCGTCGAGTACACGAACGACCTGAAGGTGAAGCAGATGCGCGCGTACGGCGAGACCGGGAGCCCGTCCGAGTACCAGGAGGATCATCTGATCAGCCTCGAGCTCGGAGGCGACCCGACCGACCCGCGCAACCTGTGGCCGGAGCCGTATCCCCGCGCGTCCGACGTCGACCGGATCGAGAACGAGCTCAACGCGCAGGTGTGCAGCGGGAAGTTGACGCTCGTGGAAGGCCAGCAGGAAGAGTCCGCCTTGAAGCACAATCACGGCTGATGGCGATCGATCCACGCGTCGACATCGGCCACGTCCACCTGAAGGTGGCCGACCTCGATCGCGCGCTCGACTTCTACGTCGGCGTGCTCGGCTTCGACGTCTTCGCCCGGCACGGGGACGAGGCGGCGTTCATCTCAGCCGGCGGTTATCACCACCACATCGGCCTCAACACATGGGAGTCGAAGGGCGCCGGGCCGCCGCCGCGCAACACGACCGGCCTGTACCACACCGCCATCCGCTATCCCGACCGGAGGTCCCTCGCCGACGCGCTGCGGCGCGTCCTCGCGGCGGGAATCCCGCTGGACGGGGCGAGCGACCACGGCGTCTCGGTCGCCCTCTATCTCCGCGACCCGGACCAGAACGGGGTGGAGCTGTACTACGACCGGCCGAAGGACGAATGGCCGCGCGACGAGGCCGGGAACCCGACGATGTGGACGAAGCCGGTCGACCTCGATGCCCTTCTGGCGGAGGCCTAGGCCGGTGCTATACCTGTGACCCGAGGGTTTGGCCAAGCCGGTTGAGCAGCTGTCGCAGGTCATCGTCCGCTTCGCGGGCGATTCCGGCGACGGCATGCAGCTCACGGGGGCCCAGTTCACGTCCGAGACGGCGCTGCTCGGCAACGACATCTCGACGTTCCCCGACTTCCCGGCGGAGATCCGCGCGCCGGCGGGCTCGCTGCCGGGCGTCTCCGGCTTCCAGGTCCACTTCGCCGACTTCGACATCCTCACGCCCGGCGATGCGCCGAACGTCCTCGTCGCGATGAATCCCGCGGCGCTGAAGACGAACATCCGGGACCTGCCGAAGGGCGGGACGCTGATCGTCAACTCGGATGCGTTCAACGACCGCAACCTGCAGAAGGCGGGCTACGACACGAACCCGCTCGACGACGGCTCGCTCGCGGAGTTCCAGCTGCACGCGGTGCCTTTGACGTCGCTCACGGTCGGCGCGCTGAAGGGCATCGAGGGCGTCACGCCGCGCGAGGCCGAGCGCTCGAAGAACATGTTCGCGCTCGGGCTGATGTCGTGGCTCTACGGCCGCTCGGTCGATCCGACCGTCGAGTTCCTGGAGACGAAGTTCGCGAAGCGGCCCGAGATCGCGGAGGCGAACGTGAAGGCGTTGCAGGCCGGCTATGCATTCGGCGAGACGACGGAGACGTTCGCGGTCACCTACGAGGTGAAGCCGGCGAAGCTGCAGCCGGGGACATACCGGAACATCACCGGGAACCAGGCGCTGTCGCTCGGCCTCGTCGCCGCGTCGAAGCTGTCGAAGCTGCCGCTGTTCCTCGGCGCATATCCGATCACGCCGGCGAGCGCGATCCTCGAAGAGCTCGCGGGCTACAAGGAGTTCGGCGTGCGCACGTTCCAGGCCGAGGACGAGATCGCCGCCGCGGGCGCGGCCGTCGGCGCCGCGTTCGGCGGCTCGCTCGGGATCACCACGTCCGCAGGCCCCGGCGTCGTGCTCAAGGCGGAGACGATCGGGCTCGCGATCATGCTCGAGCTCCCTCTCGTCATCTGCGACATCCAGCGCGCCGGCCCGGCGACGGGAATGCCGACGAAGCCGGAGCAGGGCGACCTGTTGATGGTGCTGTTCGGCCGCAACTCGGAGTCGCCCGTCCCCGTCGTCGCGGCGCGGTCACCGTCCGACTGCTTCGACGCGGCGATCGAGGCGTGCCGCATCGCGCTCAAGTACCGCACCCCCGTGTACCTGTTGTCGGACGCGTATCTCGCCAACGGCTCCGAGCCCTGGCTCCTGCCCTCGATCGAGTCGCTGCCGGACATCTCGACGACGTTCGCGACCGAGCCGAACGACGGAGACGAATTCCTGCCCTACCTGCGCGACGAGCAGACGCTCGCGCGACCGTGGGCGCTCCCGGGGACGCCCGGCCTCGAACATCGCATCGGCGGCATCGAGAAGGCTGATCGGACGGGCAACGTGTCGTATGACCCCGACAACCACGACTTGATGACGCGGCTGCGCGCGCAGAAGGTCGCCGGCATCGCGGGCGACATCCCGGAGCTCGAGGTGGACGACCCGAGCGGCGAGGCCCGCGTTCTCGTGCTCGGCTGGGGCGGGACGTACGGGCCGATCGCGGCCGCCTGCAGGCGCGTTCGCGAAGGCGGCCGCGCAGTCGCGCACGCGCACCTGCGCCACCTCAATCCGTTCCCGCGCAATACGGGCGAGGTGCTCCGCCGCTACGACAAGGTGCTCGTGCCTGAGATGAACCTCGGGCAGCTACTGAAGCTCGTGCGCGCGGAGTTCCTCGTCGATGCGGTCGGCTACAACCGCGTGCGCGGCCTGCCGCTGCGTGCGGCCGAGGTCGCGGACGCGATCGAGGCGCTGGCGGACCAATGAGCGAGCTGACCGCAAAGGATTTCCGCACCGATCAGGAGGTGCGCTGGTGCCCCGGCTGCGGGGACTATGCGATCCTCGCCGCGATGCAGGCGTTCATGCCGGAGCTCGGCATCGCGCGCGAGAACACTGTGTTCGTGTCGGGGATCGGCTGCGCCGCGCGCTTCCCCTACTACATGAACACGTACGGCATGCATTCGATCCACGGTCGCGCGCCGGCGATCGCGACCGGTCTCGCGACGACGCGTCCCGATCTTTCCGTCTGGGTCGTGACCGGTGACGGCGACGCGCTCTCGATCGGCGGCAATCACCTGATTCATGCGCTGCGCCGCAACGTCAACTTGAAGATCCTGCTCTTCAACAACCGCATCTACGGCTTGACGAAGGGGCAGTATTCGCCGACGAGCGAGCTCGGCAAGGTGACGAAGTCGACGCCGATGGGGTCGCTCGATTGGCCCTTCAACCCGCTCTCGCTCGCGATCGGCGCGGAGGCGACGTTCGTCGCGCGTGCGATCGACACCGACAAGGCGGGAATGACCGCCGTGCTGCGCGCCGCCGCCGAGCATCGCGGCAGCGCGTTCGTCGAGATCTTCCAGAACTGCCCGATCTTCAACGACGACGCGTTCGCGTTCGTCCGCGACGACAAGGAAGGCGTCAATCGCATCCCGCTGCGCGACGGCGAACCGATTACTTGGGGCGCCGGCGGCGAGAAGGCGCTGCGCCAGCGCTCCGACGGCTCGATCGAGATCTGCAGCGCAGGCGAGGATGGCGTGCTGGTGCACGACGCCCATCACGAGGGCGCCGCCCTCGCGTTCGCGCTCACGCGGGTGACGCAAGACTCGCACGGAGGCACGCCCGTCGGCGTCTTCCGAAACGTCGAGCGCCCCGTCTACGACGACCTGATGGCCGAGCAACTGGCCACGGCAGTCGCGAAGCGTGGCGAGGGCGATCTCGAGCAGCTGCTTCACAGCGGCGAGACGTGGAACATCGCCTGAAGCCGCTCTAAGCCTCGCGCCAATCTCCACCATCTCGGGCCGGAGCTAACGCGAAGCGTTAGCGGAGGCCGAACCAGCGCGCGGGGATGGCGTAGCCACCACCGCGCGCGCAGAACAAAACCGTCGCCAACACCCTCAAGAGCTCGCGGGCTCAGCCCGCGAGCGCTCCCGCGAAGCGGGAACCCTCATCGCCCGAAAGTGCAAAGCACTTTCGGGCGGGCAAGGTCGGGCGCGCGGGGGAACGCGCCCGGCCTATGCCGTGAGAGGAGACACCTGAATCGGCGTCTCGTCTTCGCTCGGCGCAGCAAACGACTCGTCTTGCCGATCCTCATCGCCTTTTCGCGCCTGGATCAGAGCCCGTTCGAGCGCGTGCTCGAGGGTCGACCGGCGAAACGGCTTCATGACGTAATCGACCGCGCCGAGGCTGGACGTGTCCTCGCCAGGCGGTTCGATGCTGACACAGAGGATCGGCAGCCGCAGGAGTCGCTGCCGCAGCCGGTGAGCAAGCCGCAGACCCGGCCCGGAGGCCGGTTCCAGCAGCATCAGGTCAGGCTCCTCGCCCTCGGCCAGCTCACGCTGACCGATCGGTCTATGACCGAGCCGCAGGACGAGAAGCTCGAGCAGCGACCGGTTGGCCGGATCTGGATCCACGATCAGGATGGTCGCCACGGGCAGACAATCGTCCACGCCCGGGGGAACGACGGCTGATCGTGGTATGAAAGAGGTATGAGCGCTGCCCGCGTGCTGGTGGTCGACGACGACGAGGACATTCGAGCCCTCGTCAGGACGCTGCTCGAGCGCGCCGGCGCGGTCGTGTTCGAGGCCCCGGACGGCCGCGACGGCCTGCGGGAATTCCACGCGCAGCGCCCGGATCTCGTCATCCTCGACGTCTCGATGCCCGAGCTCGACGGCTGGGAGGTGCTCGGTCGCATCCGCGACATGTCGGCCGTCCCCGTCCTCATGCTCACCGCCCGCAACGACGAGCTCGAGCGTGTCCGCGGCCTCCAGTCCGGCGCCGACGACTACGTCGTCAAGCCGTTCGGCAAGCAGGAGCTGATCGCGCGCGTGCAGGCTCTCCTACGCCGCGCGTCGCGTGCCGGCCGCGCGGAGGAGGCGGATTCGTACGGCGACGGCTACCTCACGATCGACTGGGGCCAGCATCGGGTCACCGTCGGGGACCGTGAGGTGCAGCTGACGCCGCTCGAGTTCCGGCTGCTCTCGACCTTCGTCCGAAATCCGCGCCAGGTGCTGAGCCGCGAACAGTTGCTCGAGCTCGTCTGGGGCGACACCTACGGCGTCGGGGGAGACCAGGTGAAGCTCTACATCGGGTACCTCCGCCGCAAGCTCGATCCGGACACGCCCGACGACGTGCCGATCGAGACCGTGCGCGGCTTCGGGTACCGCTACACCGCGCCTTCGGCCTAGTCGTCCATCAGGGCGCGCACGCGCGCCGACAGCTCGGCCGGCGAGAACGGCTTGCTCACGTACGCGTCGGCTCCCGCGTCGAGGCCCCGGCGCACGTCCGACTCCTGCGCCTTCGCGGTGAGCAGGAGCAGCCGCGTGGACGAGAGCCGCGCGTCGCTCCGGATGCGCCGGACGACCTCGAGCCCGTCGGGCGGAGGCATGCCGATGTCGAGCACCGCGATGTCGGGCTTGCGCTCGCGCACCAGCTCGAGCGCCTCGGCGCCGGTGCGGGCTGTGATCACGTCGAAGCCGTCGCGCTCCAGGCGCGTCGCGACGAGCAGGAGGATGTCTTCGTCGTCCTCGGCGACGAGCACCGTCGTCATGCGACGAGCTCGGTCTCGGGATCGACGCTGGGCTCCGGCGCGCGCGACGGCAGGTCGAGGCGAAAGATGCTGCCGCCGCCTTCGCGCGATCGTCCGACGAGCGAGCCGCCGTGCCGCTCCGCGATCGCCCGCGCGATGAAAAGACCAAGGCCGGTGCCGGGCACCTGGCCGCTGACCGACGACTGCGAGCGGTAGAAGCGATCGAAGATGCGCTCCTCCTCGCCGGGGTTGATCCCGATCCCGGTGTCGTGGATCTCGACGGCTGCGCCGGCGAGCGTGCGCTCGACGCGCACCTCGACGCGGCCACCCTCCGGCGTGAACTTCACCGCGTTCCCCACGAGGTTGTCCAGCAGCTGCAGCAGCCTGCGCCGGTCGCACTGAATGCGGACCGATCCGTCGGAGGAGAGGAAGAGCGAGACGCCCTTGCGCTCTGCACGCGCATGCATCTCGTCGAGCGCGTCGGCGGCGATGGCCTGGAGGTCCACGTCGTCGACGCTGAGCACGAAGCGGCCCGACTGGAGGCGCGCGGCGAGCAGCAGGTCGTCGACGAGGCGGAGCAGACGATCCGAGCTGCGCGCGACGACCTCGATGTAGCGCTTGCGTTCGACGTCGAGTGGAGCGGAGCCGTCCTCGTCGAGCGCGAGCTCGACGTAGCCGATGATCGAGGTCAACGGCGTGCGCAAGTCGTGCGAGACGAGCGCGATGAACTCGTCCTTGAGCAAGTCCGCCTGGACGAGCTCCTCGTTCTTCTGCGTCAGCCGCTCCCGGATGCGGTCGACGGTGGAGACGATGACGCCCATGCGCGCGACGACGAGCAACGCGATCGTCGTCTGGAGGGCGCCGACCACCCAGACACCGACCGTCTTGTGGTCGATGTCTGCGATCACGCGTGCGGCAGGAACGGTCAGGAGCGCCCCGGCAAGGGCGAGGAGTCGCATGCGCCCGATGCGAGTCTCGGGCTCCTCCGTCGGTTGCGACAGCCTTCGCATGGACGGGTGCAGCACGGCGGCCGTCCAGAAGATGTAGGAGGCCATCCACGGCCAGTTGATCCAGTTTCCACCGGAGTAGGCCGACGCATTGATCGTGTTGGCGATGTCGCCGAGGAGCTGGAATGCTGCGCCGGCGACGAGGAGCCCGAACGCGGGCGTGCGCCATGCCGGCGAGACGAAGAAGCCGGCGAACGCACCGAGCAGGACGATGTCCATCACCGGATAGAGGAGGCCGACGACGACGCGCTGCCCGAGGGGCCACCCCTGGTGCAGCGCCGGCTCGATGACGAAGATCCACTCGAAGACGACGAATGCGAGCGTGACGATCGCAGCGTCGACGAGCGCGCCGAGCCGCCGGTGACTGCCGGAGGCGACGAGGAGCATCAGCGGGAGCGCCGCGAAGAGGGGATAGGCGATCAGGTACAGGTAGTCCGCGACCGCGGGCGGCGACGCGTTCGGCGAGATGTCGAAGGCGATGTCGCCGGCGATGAAAAGCGCGTTGCCTGCGGCGAAGACGAGCCACGGAAAGCGCGGCTCGGGCCGGTACCGGCGGAGCGCCCACAGGATCGCGACGACGCAGCCGCCGCCGAAGAGCTCGTAGATCGCATCCTGGGTGACGACGCTCGACGCGAACGCGAAGTAGATCCCGCTCAGCGCCAGCTCGGCGCCGAGGATGCCGGCACCCCACCGGTAGTCACGCGAGACGCCCATCGCCTGTAGTCAACTGTAGACCTCAGGGCAGAAAGGCGACAATCGCGGACGCGACCTCGTCGGGCCGGTCCTCCTGCAGGAAGTGGCCCGCTCCCTCGATCAGGACCGGCTCGCCGGCGCCGGGGATGAGCTCGGCGAAGCCGTGGGCCAGGTCGGGCGGAAGCGCCCCGTCCTGTGCGCCCCAGACGACGAGCGCCGGCTTGGCCCATGACCGGAGTGCGTCGCGGACGCGGTTCATCGGCGCCGTGTTCGGGTGATCGGGCTCGGCGGGGACGAGCTCGGGGAACGCGAGCACGCCCGCCTTCGACTCCGGCGTCGGGAACGGCGCCGCGTATGCGGCGCGGGTCTCGTCGCTCAGCCCGTTCACCGTGCCGGACTCGACGAGGCGCGCCGGGTCGATGGCCGGGCCCGTCGCCCGCACGACCTCGCGGAAGCGCAGCCACGTCTCGCTCGGCGGTCGTCCGCCGCCGATCCCGGTGTCGAGAATGATGAGCCGGTCGACGAGGTCCTCGTGCTCGACGGCGAAGCGAAGGCCGATCGGCCCGCCCCAGTCGTGCACGACGAGCGTGATGCTGCGCAGGCCGAGTGCCTCGACGAGGCCCTCGATCGAGGCGACATGGCGGTCATACGAGTACCAGCCGACGTCGGCGGGCTTGTCGGAGCGGCCGAAGCCGATCAGGTCGGGCGCGACCGCGCGGTAGCCGGCAGCGATGACCGAGGGGATGACGTTGCGCCAGAGATACGACGACGTCGGCTCTCCGTGGAGCAGGAGCACGGGCGGCCCGTCGCCCTCGTCCACGTAATGCATCGACTGGCCGTCGAAGTCGACCGAGGGCATCTCGCGGAGCATATGAGGCCGGACGGGCTGCGGCCCACCGTCCGGCCTCGATCATCTGATGCCGCCCGGTGCGAAAACTTGCGCGGCTACGCCGCTTGGGCGTGCTCTGCGCGGCGCGGCACCTGGATCGGTGGCCGTTTGCGCAGCGCGGCAGCCGCCGCGACGGTGCCCGCGATCCCGATGATCCCGGCGACCGCGAACGCGAGCTCGGTGCCTCCCCGCGCGCAGAGCCAGCCGGCGAAGAGCCCGGCGACCGGCCCGGTGCCGTTGAAGGCGTAGAAGTAGATGCCGATGATTCGGCCGCGCAGCCGGTCAGGCGCAGCGAGCTGCACCGACGCGTTCGAGTTCGCCGACCAGGCGGTGAACCCGGCGCCCACGAGGAAGAGCAGGAGACCCGCGGCGTACTCGTTGTGCGCGGGTGCGAGCAGCAGCTCGGAGCCGGTGAAGACGAGCGCGCCGATGACCATGACGCGCGTCGACGCGCGCGCTCGCGACGCGGCGATGAGCGCGCCCGCGAGTGCGCCTGCGCCGAACACCGCGGAGAGGAACCCGTACACCGTCCCGTGGCCGTGCAGCGTCACCTTGGCGAGCACCGGCAGCGTGACGTTGAAGTTGAAGGCGAACGTGCTGAGCACGACTGTGAGCGCGAGCACGGCGAGCATGCGCGGCTGCCGCCGCACGTACGCGAGACCCTCGCGCGTGCCGGCGAAGATCCGGGGCCGCTCGAACTCCTCGAAGGGGAAGAAGTCCCGCGTTCGCATCGCGAAGAGGCTGAGTAGCACGGCGACGAAGCTGATCGCGTTGACGAGGAAGCACACGCCGACGCCGGCGAAGCCGAGCAGGATGCCGGCGACCGACGGCCCGAAGATGCGCGACGCGTTGAAGAGGCTCGAGTTGAGCGCGATCGCGTTGGGGAGCGTGTCGCGTCCCACCATCCGGTACGTGAGCTGCTGCCGCGACGGAACGTCTAGGACGAGCACCGTCCCGTTCACGAATGCGATCACGTACAGCATCCACGGTTTTGCGAAGCCGCCGTACGCGACCCAGGTGAGGACGATGGCGCTGACCGTCTGGGCGAGCTGCGTCGTGATGACCAGCCGGCGGGCGTCCAGGCGGTCGGTGATGACGCCGGCGAACAGGCCGAAGATCGTGTACGGGAGGAACTGCG
>DASYFU010000063.1:0-3573 GCA_036498225.1 Gaiellaceae bacterium
ATCCGCTCGTCACGCACCACGTCACGTTCCCGCTCGAATGCGCGCACACGTTGGGGAGGACGAGGTAGACGCCGGCGCCGTTGCTCCCGGTCTTGTTCAGGAGCGTGGCGCTGCTCGCGCAGCGCGCGTCGTACTCGAGCCGGTCGAAGGCGACGCGAACGGCCTGCTGACTCGTCATCCGCGCCGTCGCGTCGGAGCTTGCACGCTCGCCGGAGACGAAGACGTTCGCGAGGCCGCCGAGGACGACCCCCATGATGCCCATCGTGACGATCAGCTCCACGAGGGAGAAGCCGGAGTCGGAACGGAGGCGCAGACGCAGCGCGATCGCTTTCATCGCTGCTCTCGATTTCGGCCTTCGCGCGCGCGTGCTTTAGGCCGGTCGCCCCCGATCACCCTCGACCGGGGGATGCTGTCCACCGGCCGAACCCCCTAATGGCCCCGCTGCCCCGTGCCGATACCTCGTTCGAGGGATCGCATGAGCGACGAACGCCAGGAACCCCCCGTTCTCCGCACCGTCATGCCGACGGGCGGCGGCCTGCGCGCGCCGCTCGGCGGCGAGTACGGCGTCAACGAGCTCGCTGAGCTCGTGGCCGATCTCCTGTCGGCGACGCAGCTCGTTCCGGTCGACGAGCTTGCGGTCGTGCGCGGCCGGGCCCGCCAGACGGGCTCCTTCGCGCAGGCGCTCGTCGAGGAGGGCGTCGCCTCCAGCGACGGCATCGCCCGCATCCTCGCGGCCCGCCATCAGCTTCCGCTCGTCGACCTGGCGCTGGCCGAGGTGGACGAGACCGCCGCCCGGCTCATCCCGCTCCACGTGCTCGAGCGGGTCGTCGCCATCCCGTACGCCCTTCGCGGCGACACGCTCCTGATCGCGGTCGCCGACCCGGCGAACCTGCACGGGATCGACGAGCTCCGGCTTGCCACCCGCCATCCGGTCGAGCTCGGCGTCGCAGCCCGGGAGGACATCCTCACGAGCGTTCGGCGGCTCGTCCGCAACTCGGAGGCCTTCGGCGCCCGCGTCGCGATGGCCGACGACGAGGTCGACGACGACCTCGCCGTCGAGGACCAGACGGACCTCGAGGTCGACGACGGCGTCTCTGACGTCCCGCTCGTCCGTCTCGTCAACTCGGTCCTCTTCCAGGCAGCCGAGGACGGCGCCTCCGACGTCCACTTCGAGCCCCAGGAAGACTCGCTCCTGGTGCGGTTCCGCATCGACGGCGTCCTCCACGAGATGCAGCGGATCCCCAAGCGCTTGACGCCCGGCGTGACCACGCGCCTGAAGGTGCTCGGGAAGATGGACATCGCCGAGCGGCGCAAGCCGCAGGACGGCCGCATCTCGCTCAACGCGTCCGCGGCCGGCCGGATGCTGGACATCCGCGTCGCCACCCTGCCGACGGTCGAGGGCGAGAAGATCGTCATGCGCCTCCTCGACAAGTCGCGGCGCCCGCCGACCCTCACCGAGCTCGGGCTCTCCGAGGACATGCGCGACCAGCTCACGCGGCTGATCACCCGGCCGACCGGCGCGCTGCTCGTCACCGGCCCGACCGGCTCCGGTAAGTCGACGACGCTGTTCGCCTGCCTGAGCCAGATCAACCGGCCGGAGATCAACATCATCACCGTCGAGGACCCGGTCGAGTACCGGATGTCGGGCGCGAACCAGGTGCAGATCAACAACCGCGCCGGGATGACGTTCGCCGCCGCGCTGCGGTCGATCCTGCGCTCCGATCCCGACGTGGTGATGGTGGGCGAGATCCGTGACGGCGAGACGGCCAAGATCTCCATCGAGGCTGCGCTCACCGGCCACCTCGTCCTCTCGTCGCTGCACACGAACGACGCGCCGGGCGCGCTGACCCGTCTGAACGAGATGGGCGTGGAGCCGTTTCTCACGGGCGCGGCCGTCAGCGGCGTGCTCGCGCAGCGCCTCGCGCGCAAGCTCTGCACCCACTGCTGCGAGATGTACAGCCCGTCGGTGGACGAGCTCCTCGCTGCACGCGTGTCGCCGGACATCGCTGCGTCCGTCGACGGGATGGCCTTCTATCGCAAGCGCGGCTGCCCGCGCTGCAACCAGACCGGCTATCGCGGCCGGATCGGCGTCTACCAGCTCCTCGAGATGACCGAGGACCTCGCCGCCCTGGCGGCGCGGAAGGGCACGCGCGAGGAGATCGAGCGCGAGGCGCTCTCGACCGGCATGCGCACGATCTGGGACGACGGCCTCGCGAAGGTCGCGGCCGGACTCACCTCGGTCGAAGAGCTCGCCCGGGTTTCCGTCTAGTCGCTATTCGGCGTAGACGTCGCAGCCGAGGTACATCAGCGACTCGACCGCTTCGGTGACGAACGCCGTCGCCTGGTGCGCGTCGGCGAACGTGTACGGTCCCGGCTGAACCGGGTCGCCCTGCACGGGATACACTTCGGTCTCGACGACGCACGAGTCGCCGTAGTCGACCGCCCGCAGGCGGGCGACGGAGCGGCCCTCTCGCTTCGCGTGCCGGGCGAAGAGTTCGCGGGCGGCAGGCTGCTTGTTGAGGAGACTCACGACCCCGCGCCGGTCAGCGGCGCGGCAGTCACCGACGCGGCGGCCGCCTCCGCGACGACGCCGCGGTCGGTGAAGCCGTCCATCCGCTGGACGAGCTTGCCGGGGCGGCGGTAGATCAGCACGCCCGGCGACGGGAGGAGCCCGCCGCCCGGCAGCGCCGACGTGAGCGCGGCGGCGACGGGGTTGTCGAGGAGGCTGATCCCGACGAAGCCGACGCGTGCGTCGCTCGCGCCGGCCTTTGCCTCTTCGTACGAGATGGCGTCGGTCGGCGACTGGGGATCGAAGACGGAGACGATGACGATGTCGTGCTTCTTCAGCGCCGAGTTGATCATCACCGGAAGGCCGTTCGCGCCGACGACGCTGACCGGCTTCCTCGGAGGGATCACGGTCGGAGCAGTCGTGGCTGCGACGCTTCCCTTCTTGGCCGTCGACGCCGGGGTCGCGGTGGCTCGGGAGCCGACCGGCTTCGATGCCACGGTCGTTGCGACCTTCGGTGTGACAACCGGCTTCGTCGCCACGACGGGGGGCGCCGCTGCGTGCTTCGGCTTCATCACGAGCATGGCCATGCCGCCGACCGCGGCGATCACGGCGACGAGAGCGAAGATCTGAATGGGGCGGCTGACGGTGAGATTCACGGCGCGCCCTCTACGAGGCGAAGCAGTCGCCGTTGGCGCCCAGGTGCATCGTCTTGCCGGTGGTGATCGCGCCGCTTGCACCGTGCTTCGCGCCGTACCACTGGCCGACGGTCGTGTAGACGCAGAAGTCCGTCGCTGTCGTATATCCCGCCGCCGGCGACCAGCCGGCCGGATCCCACGTGTACTTCGTCGGATCGATCGACGGGTCGTACTTCGACTGCAGGATCGACATGAAGGCGTGGCCGGCCCACGTGTCCGAGTAGCCGTCGTCGGCGTTCGTACCGGTGTACGCGGCGTCGGCGCCGTTGTAGTCCGGGTCGCGCGACGTGTTCGAGCCGGGGAAGTTGTCGAACGAGTACCACTCGATGTCGGGGACGACCGCGTAGATGTTCGCCGACGCCGCCGCCT
>DASYFU010000064.1:0-3549 GCA_036498225.1 Gaiellaceae bacterium
TGGCGCTGCACGCGGCGTGCGGCTTCCGGGTTGTCGGCCGCCACGAGCTGCTCGGCGAGCGCGAAGGGATGAGGCGCGACGTGCTCCTGCTGGAGCGAGTCTCTACCACCAGTCGTTGACCATCTCGGCGTCGTTCTTCTCGCCGATCGGCCCGCCCACCGCGAGCACCGTGACGCCGTCCGGTCCCGACTCGATCCCGCGCATCGTCTCCGGGTCGACCCGCAGCGCGTCCCACTGCTGCAGCTCGACGATCTCGTCGTCGACCTTCGCGCGCGCGCTGCCCTCGAGCACGACGTAGATCTCCTCCTGACCGGCGTGCTTGTGCCCGAACGGCATGCGGACGTTCGGCTGCAGCCGCTGGTAGCTGATCGCGACCTTCTTCGACTCGAGCGGCTCGCGCGCGAAGCGCGCCTCGAGGCCGGGCGAGAGCCCGAACGCGGGGGCCGCGTCCTTCACGTCTTTCAGGTTGTGAACGGTGAATCCCATTACGCCTCGACGGTAACGAGTGTCCCTACCGGGGTGTACGGCCAAACTTCCTGGGCCGCCGACGCAGGGAGCTCGACGCAGCCGAGGCTCTGCGGGCTTCCGTACGACGCGCGGTAGAACGCGTGGATCGCGTCGCCGCCGTGGAAGTAGCTGATCCAGCGCACGCCCGGGTCGTTGTAGTGCGAGTCGTTCGGATTCGTCCCGCTCATCGTTCCGACCGGGATGTGCTCGAAGACGGGATATGTGCCGGTCGCCGTCGGCGCCTGCGGGATCCCGGTGTTCCCGGGCGACGTCGTGACGAAGGCGCCGTTGTGCCAGACGGCGAGCGTCTCGGGCACCGTCTCGTGCACCAGGACGTAGCTGTAGCCCTCGACGTTGAGCCTGCCGGCGATCGTGTCGGCGAAGAGCGCGCGCCAGACTGCCGGTCCCGGCACGCCGTCCACGGGAAGCCCGTGCGCGTCCTCGAAGCGCATGAGCGCGGCGCGCGTGAGGAGGTTCGCGCTGCCCGGCGCCCACAGAGCCCGGAGCTCCTTCGGGACGTGGGGATACCGCCACGCGAAGGCGCCGCGCGGCGCTGAGATGGCGGCTCCGAGTTGCGCGGCCGGCGTGCGGCCGACGGTCGCGCCCGTCCATCGCAGCGGGAGCCAGTGGAGTTGCGCGAGGAGCTCCTGCAGGCGCAACGTCGATCCCGACGCGACCTGCCACTGGAGCGCCGTCACGACCTTCCCCGTGGCCGGGAGCACCGCACGAAGCGTCTTCGGCAGCACGATGCGGAGGGAGCCGCCGAGCGGGTAGCCGAGGCCTGCGGGCTCGAACGCGACGCTGTGGTCGTCGACGATCCGCCACGCGCCGCTCGCGCCGGGCTGGATGCGCGGCGTCACGCCTCCGAGCGGCGAGGAGAACGTCAACGTGAGCTTCTGGTCGGGCGCGAGCTTCGTTCCCGGCGCCGGGCTCGCGACCACCGCGCGGCTGACGCCGACCGGGAACCAGCTGACGCGGACGGGGCTGGACAGGAGCTCCCACGGACGCGGTGCGGCCGCCACCTCGACGCTGCCCGCGACCTGGACGCCGCGGGCGACGACGCCGGTCTGGACGACGGGCGCCGGGCGGGATCGGCGTTGCACCGTGCCGTCGAGCGACACGACCTGCGCGGCGGTGTCGAACCCGATCGCCACCGGTGCGCCTGTCCGCACGTGGAGGAGCCGTGAGCGCACGTGCAAGCTCGGCGTGATCACCTGGAAGTGCTCCTGCACGGTCGCGCCTGCAACCCAGCCGGCCCAGGACGGCCGCCGAACGGTCACCTCGACGAGGAGACGTGCGGCCTGCGGAAGACGGCGCTGCGGCCAGAGCTCTCCGCCCCGGAGGGTCACCGGGACCGCCGCGCCCGGGCGCGTGAGCACGCGGACCCTGACCACGCGACCCGCGAAGCGTGGGACGGAAATGCGGACGAGCGCATCGGCGGAGGTCGTGATGCGTGGAGCGGGCCACGCGAGGCGCGCGGCGACGCCGGCCGCGCCGGCCACGAGCCCCAATCCGGCTACGACCGCGGCGACAACGAGAAGCCGCCTGCGCACGTACGTGCGTTTGTACCCGCGCGCGCGGGACGAAACAATCCCCGGGTGCGGTATCAGTTCGTCGACTGCCGGTGGGAGCTCGGCACGCCGGGACGCGGGCGGGAGCTCTACCGCGCCGGCCACATCCCCGGCGCCTCGTTCCTCGACGTCGAAGAGGATCTCTCAGACGTGTCCGTGCCGGACCAGGGTCGGCACCCGCTGCCGTCCGCGGAGCGATTCGCGACGGCGGCCTCGCGCGCCGGCATCGGGCCGGGCGTCCACGTCGTCGCCTACGGGACGATGGGCGGCGCCGAGCGGCTCTGGTGGCTGCTGCGCCACTTCGGCCACGACGACTGCGCCGTGCTGCTCGGCGGCATCGACGACTGGGGCGGACCCCTGACGCAGGGCGACGAGCACATCGCGCCGGCGCAGTTCGTCCCGCAGGAGCGCGACGGCGACACGATCGACGCCGGCGCGATCGCGCGGCGGCTCGCCGACCCGGGGCTCGTGCTCGTCGACGCGCGCATCCCGTCGCGCTGGCGCGGCGAGCCGAACCCGACCGACGATCCGGCCGGGCGTATTCCGGGCGCGCTCAATGCGCCGTGGAACGAGCCGCAGCCCGACCTCCCGCCGGGCGAGCTCGTCGCCTACTGCGGCTCCGGCATCACCGCCACCGTCGTCCTCCATCGCGCGTCGCTCCGCGGGCGCGACGGCCTGCTCTATCCCGGCTCGTGGAGCGAGTGGTCGAAGCGACCGCTCCCGATCGAGCGCGGCTAGTTCAGCGCGTACGTGACGGTGACGGTCGCCTGGACGTCCTGGGTGCCGGGCTGGATCGGCGTGCTGGCCTTCGCCGCCGCGCCGACCGCGAACGGCAGCGGCGCCTGGCCGCCTCCTTCGACGATCGAGACGACGTCGCCGAGGTTCCGTCCCGCTGCGTCGGCGAGCGCCTGCGCCTTCGTCTTCGCCTGCGCGACCGCGGCCTTCAGCGCATCGTTGTAGAGCGCATCCTGCGACGACAGGGACAGCGACGGCCCGGACACGCTGTTCGCGCCCGCGGCGACGGCCGCGTCCACGACGCCGCCGGCCTTCGCGATCGCGAGCTTCGTCACGGCGATCGAGTCGGACGCGGTGTAGCCGATGATCGACGTCCCGTCGCTCGACATGACAGGGTCGAGCGACACGTCCGTCGTCTGGATGTTCGCATCGGGCACACCGGTGCCTTCGACGGCGGTGATGACGGCCTTCGTGTCGGTCCCGTTGCGGCTGAGCGCCGCGGCTGCGGTCGTGCCCTTCGTCTGCACGGTGAAATCGAACTCGGCCTGGTCGGGGACGGCGGTGACCGTGCCCGTCCCGTCGACCGTGACGGTGTCGCCTGTGGAGCCGGTCGCCGTGGTGGCTGCGTCTGCGCCGCCCGCGAGCAGCGCGACCGCGATCGCGAGTGTGACGAGAAGTCTCATGCCTGGCATACGGTGCCGGGCACCCCGGATGTCACATCAGGCGGTGGCGGTGC
>DASYFU010000065.1:0-1662 GCA_036498225.1 Gaiellaceae bacterium
TACTTCAGCCCGACGCGCACGGCGCCGTCCTCGATCGAGCATCCGGCCTCGCTGCGGTTCACGTCCGGCGGCCGCGTCTCGACGCCGTGGCGCTGGCCGTCGCGAACGAGCGTCGCCGGCGGATAGAAGCCCATCGGCTGCGCATTGAGCAACGCGGCGAGGAGCTCGGGGTAGTAGTGGTGGCGCAGCCACGCCGATTGGTACGCGAGCAGCCCGAACGCGGCCGAGTGCGATTTCGGGAAGCCGAAGCCGGAGAACGCGACGAGCTTGTCGTACACCATGTTCGCAGTGGCGTCGTCGACGCCGTTCGCGAGCGCGCCTGCGACGAAGCGCTCGCGGTACGACTTGAGCGCCGCGTGTGAGCGCTTGCGGCTCATCGCACGCCGCAGCCCCTCTGCCTCGCCGATGGTGAAGCCGGCGAGATGGATGGCGACGTCGAGTACCTGGTCCTGGAAGACGACGACGCCGAGCGTGTCGCGCAGCGGCTCCTCCAGCAGCGGATGGTCGGCAGGCGGCTCGTAGCTCGGGTCCTCGCGGAGTTTCTGCCGCCGCTCGATGTACGGATGGACGGCCTTGCCCTGGATCGGCCCCGGCCGGACGAGCGCGACCTGGATCGTGATGTCGTCGAGGTTCTCCGGCCGCGTGCGCAGGATCGTCTGCATCTGCGCACGGCTCTCGATCTGGAAGCAGCCGACGGTGTCCGCTGCCTGGATCTCGGCGAACACGTCGGGGTCGTCGAGCGGGATGCGCGAGAGGTCGATCTTCGTTCCGCGCGTGCGCGCAATCGTGTCGATGCACTCCTCGACGGCCGACAGCATCCCGAGGCCGAGCAGGTCGATCTTGAGAAAGCCCGCGTCCGCGCACGAGTCCTTGTCCCACTGGCACATCTGCCGTCCCACCATCGCCGCGGGCTGCACGGGCACGAGCTCGACGAGCGGGCGCGTGGAGATGACCATCCCGCCCGGGTGCTGCGAGATGTGACGCGGGAGGCCGCCGATCTCGGTGCACAGCTCCGCGAACGCGCGCCAGCGCGGCGAGGTGAGCTTCTGTTCCGCGTCCGGGAGCATGGCCACTTCCTCGGCGACACGCGCGGCGTTCCAGCCGTCGGTCAGCCTGGCCAGACGCTCGAGGTCGGCGTACGGCAGGCCGAGCGCCTTGCCGACGTCGCGGATCGCGCCGCGCGAGCGGTACGTCGCGAAGGTCGCAACGAGCGCCGCGTGCTCGCGACCGTACCGCTCCGTGACGCGGACGATGAGCTTCTCGCGGATGTCCCGCGGAAAGTCGAGATCGATGTCGGGGACCGAAACGAGCTCGCGGTTGATGAAGCGGCCGAGCGAGAGGTTCGCCTGCACCGGGTCGACGTGCGAGAGACCCGTCAGGTAGCAGACGAGCGAGCCGACGGAAGAGCCGCGCCCACGACCAGGCGGGAGCAGATGCCGCATCGAGCCGGGGCCGCGCACTTCGAGCGCGACCTCGCGCGCAAGCTCGAGCACCTCCCAGTGGAGCAGGAAGAAGCCCGCGAGCCCGAGCTCGTCGATGAGGGCGAGCTCCATGTCCAGACGCGCACGCGCGTCTGGACTAGCGACTGGATAGCGCTCATCGAACGCCCCGTTGCAGATACCGGCCAGCTGAACGATCGCGGGATCCGTTCCCTCCGAGAAG
>DASYFU010000066.1:0-1596 GCA_036498225.1 Gaiellaceae bacterium
CGACCTCGTCCTCGGCCAGGATCATCCCGTCGGAGACGAGCCCGCGCACCTCACGGCGGTCGAGCGTGATCCCGTTCGGGAGCGTCGCGCCCGGGAGCGCGACGGCGACCGTCGCACCCGCGCCGAAGTTCCAGGCGCCGCAGACGATCTGCGACGGCTTCCCCGTCCCGACGTCGACGGTGGTCAGCTGCAGCCGGTCGGCGTTCGGATGCTTCTCGGCGGTGAGGACGCGACCGACCTTGAACAGCGACGTATCGACGGGGCCACGGCGCTCGATGCCGTTCACCTCGGCGGTCGCGACCGAGAGCAGATCGGCGATCTCCTCCGCGGACGTGTCGACGCGCACGTACTCGCGCAGCCAGCTCATCGGCACCTTCATCAGAACTGCCTCAGGAAGCGCAGGTCGTTCTCCCAGAACGGCCTGATCGTCGGGATGTCGTAGCGCAGCTGCGCCGTGCGCTCGAGCCCGAGCCCGAACGCGAACCCACTCCACTCGTCCGGGTCGAGGCCGACGTTCGCGAGCACCTGCGGATCGACCATGCCGGAGCCCCCGATCTCGATCCATCCCGACCACTTGCACGTCGGACAGCCCTCGCCGCCGCACACGCCGCACGACACGTCCGGTTCCATCGACGGCTCGGTGAACGGGAAGTAGTGGGTCCGGAATCGAACGCGCCGGTCCTCGCCGAAGAGCGCGCGCATGACGTGCAGCAGCGTTCCCTTCAGGTCGGCCATCGTGATGTGCCGGTCGACGGCGAGCCCCTCGAACTGATGGAAGATCGGGAAGCGCGTGGCGGTAACCGCGTCGCGGCGGTACACGCGGCCGATCGACACCATGTAGATCGGCGGCTTGCGCTCCTCCATCGCGTGGATCTGCGATGCGGACGTCTCCGTGCGCAGGACGGTGTTCTCGTCGAGGAAGTACGTGTCGCGCGGCGAGCGGGCCGGATGCCACGGGGGGAACGCGAGCTTGTCGAAGTTGTACTCGAGCGTCTCGACCTCGCGGTCGTCGCGGATCTCGTAGCCGAGGCCGATGAACGCGTCCTCGACGTCGCGCCGGATGAGCGTCGTCGGGTGGAGCGAGCCGCGCGGGCGCGGGCGAACCTCGCCGAGCAGCTCGGCCGGGAGGGTGACGTCGACGCGCTCTTCGCCGAGGATCCGCGAGAGCCGCGCCTCCTCCACGCGACGGGCCGCGTCGGCGGCCGCCAGCTCGAGGCGCGTGCGGATCGTGTTGAGCTCGATGCCGGTCTCGCGGTCGCGAACCTCGCGCAGCGCGAGCTTCAGCGGGCTCTTGCGTCCGAGGTAGCGGACGTTCGCCTCTTCCAGCTCCTCGGGCGTCGAGGCGGACTCGAATGCCTCTTCCGCTTCGCGTGCATAGGCCTCCCAATCCACGCGGCGACTGTATCTATATGGCGTGAGCGCTTACGACGGCATTGCGCGGCTCTACGACGCGTGGAGCACGAGCGTCATCGAGGACATCTCGTTCTACGTCGACGAGGCGCTCGCGGCGGGCGGCCCGGTGGTCGAGCTCGGCGTCGGCACCGGGCGGATCGCCATCCCGACCGCGATGGCCGGCGTGCACGTGATCGGCGTCGA
>DASYFU010000067.1:0-3726 GCA_036498225.1 Gaiellaceae bacterium
ACCGCTTGACGGGCACACGTGCGGCCGTCGTGCACGAGACCTCCGGTGTCACGCGCGACCGCAAGGAGCTCGTGTGCGAATGGACGGGACGCCGCTTCCTCCTCGTCGACACCGGGGGCGTCGACATCGCCGACCCGAGCCCGGTGACCCGGTCGATCGCCGACCAGGCGCGCGCGGCGGTCGCGGAGGCCGACCTCGTCCTGTTCGTCGTCGACGCACAGCTCGGGATCACTCCCGGTGACGAGGAAGTCGCGCAGATCCTGCGCGTGTCGCACAAGCCCGTGCTCGTGCTCGCGAACAAGATCGACGATCCGAAGCACGAGTCGCTCGCGTTCGAGCTGCACAAGCTCGGCCTCGGCGACCCGATCCCGATCTCGGCGCTCCACGGCCACGGCGCCGGCGACCTCCTCGACGAGATCGTGCGGTATCTCGAGTCGCATGCCGCGGCGCCGCGCGAGGACTTGCCCGAGGACGCGATCCGGGTCGCCATCCTCGGCCGCCCGAACGTCGGCAAGTCGAGCCTCGTGAACGCGCTGCTCGGCCACGAGCGCGTCATCGTCTCCGAGATCCCCGGGACGACGCGCGACTCGATCGACACCGTGCTCGTGCGCGGCGACCGCACGTTCGTCCTCGTCGACACCGCCGGGATGCGCCGCAAGCGCAAGCACCGTCAGGGCATCGAGTACTACTCGGAGCTGCGCGCGCTCGAGGCGGCGGAGCGCGCCGACGTCGCGCTCGTCCTCATCGACTCGACGCAGGGCGTCGTCGAGCAGGATCTCGCCATCGCCGACGTCTCGCGCAAGGCGGACTGCGCGACGCTCGTCGTGCTCTCCAAGTGGGACGAGACGACGGTGCGCATCGAGGACGTCCGCAAGCGGCTGCGGCGCCGGCTGCGCCAGCGGCCGGCGTTCATCGCTGTTTCGGCACACAGCGGCCGCGGCCTCGAGCGCCTACTCGACACCGTCATCGAGCTCTTCGACCGGTACACGGCGCGCATCCCGACGCCCGAGCTGAACAAAGCGCTCGCCGAGCTCCGCGAGGTTCGCGAGCCGCCGATGCGCAACGGCAGGCGGCTCAATCTCCTGTACGGCACGCAGATCCACGAGCGGCCGCCGCGTCTCCGCATCTACGTGAACGATCCCGGACTCGTCACGCGCGACTATGGCTTCTGGGTCGAGAACGAGCTGCGCGAGCGCTTCGGGCTCGACGGTGTCCCCGTGTCCATCGACTTCATCCGCCGCACATGAGGTTCCTCGTCGTCGGCGCAGGGTCGTGGGGGACGGCGTTCACGCGCGTGCTGCTGGACCGCGGCCACGACGTCGTGCTCGCCTGCCACACCGAGGAGCAGGCGCAGACGATCGCCGAGACGGGACGCAACCCGCGCTCGCTCCCGAAGGTCGACCTGCGGCCTGCGCAGGCGGTCGCGCTCGCGGACGCGCCAGCCGACGTGGACGTGGCCGTCGTCGCCGTCCCCAGCCCGGTGTTCGCCGGCGTCGTCGCGGCGCTTCCCGGCGACGCGCCCGTTCTCAGCCTGACGAAGGGCCTCGACCCGGCGACGGGCGAGCGGCTCTCGACGCGCGTGCGCGGTCGCTCCGTCGCCGTCCTCTCCGGCCCGAACATGGCGGAGGAGATCGCCGTCGGCCTCCCGACCGCGGCCGTCATCGCGAGCGAGGACGGGTTCCTCGCCGGACAGCTGCAGCACGCGATCAACTCCACGGTCTTCCGCGCGTACGTGAATCCCGATCTCGTCGGCGTCGAGCTGTGCGCGGCGGCGAAGAACGTCATCGCGCTCGCCGCCGGCGCCGTCGACGGCCTGGACCTCGGCGACAGCGGCAAGGCGGCGCTGATCACGCGCGGCCTCGTCGAGATGGCGCGGCTCGGCGACGCCTTCGGCGCCCGCACGGAGACGTTCTCCGGCCTGGCGGGAATGGGCGACCTGATCGTCACCTGCTGGAGCCGCCACGGGCGCAACCGGCGCGCGGGCGAGCTCATCTCGCAGGGCGCCTCGCCGGCCGACGCGATCGCGCAGATCGGCCAGACGGTGGAGGGAATCACGACCGCGCCCGTCCTGCAGGAGCTCTCGCAGCGGGTGGGGGTGGAGCTGCCGATCACCGACGGCGTCTGCGCCGTGTTGTCCGGTCAGAGCATCGGCGAATTGCTCGCGCGGCTAATGGGTCGTCAGCCGACCGAGGAATAATCCCGGGTAATCTGCCGCCCATGCCAAAGCGCTCCTTTTCCTTCACTTCCGAGTCGGTCACCGAGGGTCATCCGGACAAGATCGCCGACCAGATCTCCGACACCGTGCTCGACGCCGTCCTCTCCGAGGACCCGAACAGCCGCGTCGCCTGCGAGACCCTGATCACCACCGGGCTCGTCGTCGTCGCCGGCGAGATCACGACCGAGACGTACGTCGACATCCCGCGCCTCGTGCGCCGCAAGATCGCGGAGATCGGATACACGCGCGCGAAGTTCGGCTTCGACGCCGACACATGCGGCGTGATGGTCGCGATCGACGAGCAGTCGCCCGACATCGCGCAGGGCGTCGACCATTCCTTCGAGGAACAGCACGGCGACGCGGATCCGCTCGACGGAGTCGGCGCCGGCGACCAGGGAATGATGTTCGGCTACGCCGCGAACGAGACGGACGAGCTCATGCCGCTGCCGATCATGCTCGCGCACCGACTTGCGAAGCGGCTGAGCGAGGTCCGCAAGGCGGAGATCCTCCCGTACCTGCGCCCCGATGGGAAGACGCAGGTGACGGTGCGCTACGAGCAGGACGAGGACGGGCGCCGCCGCCCGGTCGAGATCGAGCGCGTGCTCATCTCGACGCAGCATCGCGACGGGCTCGATGTCGAGTCGCTGCTGAAGCCGGACCTGATCACGCACGTGATCGAGCCGATCCTCCCGAAGGAGCTGTACGACGAGCGCCGGCTCGAGCACAAGGACTTCGTGTACTGCAACCCGACGGGCAAGTTCGTCATCGGCGGCCCGATGGGGGACACCGGGCTCACCGGCCGCAAGATCATCGTCGACACGTACGGCGGTTCCGCGCCGCACGGCGGCGGCGCGTTCTCCGGCAAGGACCCGACCAAGGTCGACCGCTCTGCGGCGTACGCGGCGCGCTACGTCGCGAAGAACGTCGTCGCAGCCGGGCTCGCCGATCGGTGCCAGCTGCAGGTCGCGTACGCGATCGGCGTCGCGCACCCGATGTCCATCCTCGTCGAGACGTTCGGGACGGAGAACGTCCCGGTGCCGAAGATCGAGGCGCTCGTACGGGAGCACTTCGACCTGCGCCCAGCCGCGATCCTCCGCGATCTCGACCTGCGCCGGCCGATCTACGCGAAGACCGCCGCGTACGGGCACTTCGGGCGCGAGGACCGCGACTTCACGTGGGAGCGCACCGATAAGGCCGACGCGCTGCGTGCGGCTGCGGGCCTCTTGCAGCCGGCCGCTGTCTGAGCACGTCCTCATAACGGGAGGTGCGGGCTTCATCGGCTCGCATCTCGCCGACGAGCTGTGCGCGCGGGGAGACCGCGTGCGCGTGCTCGACAGCCTCGTGCCGCAGGTGCACGAGGACGCAGGTATGGCGGACGTCGTCGGCGACGTGCGCGATGCCGCGCTCGTGCGGCGCGCGCTCGAGGGAATCGATTCGGTCGTGCACTTGGCTGCGCGCGTCGGCGTTGGGCAGTCGATGTACGAGATGGCGGAGTACACGTCGGCGAACTC
>DASYFU010000068.1:0-10793 GCA_036498225.1 Gaiellaceae bacterium
TCGGGCAAGACGACGCTGCTGCACGTTCTCGGTGGGCTCGTCGAACCGACTGCCGGAACAGTTGATTGGCGCGGGCAGCCGCTCGCGTCGCTCGACCGCATCGCGCGCGGAGCTCTCCGCGCACACGGAATCGCGTACGTCTTCCAGGGCGCGAACCTGCTGTCGCACTTCACGGCATTCGAGAACGTCGCGTTTGCCGCGCAGCTCGCCGGTGGATCGGCGCTCGTCCCGGACGGGCTCCTGGAGCTCGTCGGTCTGACGGCGAAGGTCGACCATCTGCCCGCGGAGCTCTCGGGCGGCGAGGCGCAGCGCGTCGCGATCGCCCGTGCGCTTGCGCAGCAGCCGGAGCTGCTCCTCTGCGACGAGCCGACCGGCCATCTCGACTCCGACACGGGTGAGCGTGTACTCGACCTGATCGAGGCATTGCAACGTGAGTTCGAGTTCGCCCTTGTCGTCGCGACACACGACGTCGACGTCGCAGCACGGCTACAACGCGCAATCGAGCTCGAGGATGGGAAGATCGTGCGCGACGAGAGCGCATGAGGACGGCGGCGACGCTCGCGCTCGTCGAGCTCGTGCGTGCGCCGGGCCGCACGCTGCTCCGCATGGTCACGCTCGCCGGGGCGGTCGGCCTACTCGGGGCCATGGTGCTCTTCGTCGGTCACTCGCTCGGCACGATGACCAACAGTGCCGTGCGGAGCGTCGCGCTCGACTGGCAGGGCCCGATCGGCAGTAGCCGTAGCGCGGCTGCGGTCGCGCGCGCCGTCGGACGGCAACCCGGCGTCGCCGAAGCCGTCCCGGTGGCCACCGCACCGTTCGCTGGAGCCGAGCACGTCTCGCCGCGCGCCGGCACGATCCGCTCCGGCGCCGGCTCCATCCTTGCCGTTCCGCCCGGCTACCTCACGCACATCGACACGTTTCGCTTCCTGCGCGGTTCGCTGCGGCCGGGAGAGATCGTTTTCGACCAGCAGCTTGCCGCGACGCTGCAGGTGCAGCCGGGCGACACCGTCACGCTGACGCCGCGTGCAGGCGCGAGAGCGCTGCGCTTCCGCGTCAGTGGGGTCGTGCTCGTGACCGCGCCCGACGTGCTCTTCCAGCCGCTCGATCCGCTGCTCGGCCCGGCGCCTGCGCAGCCCCCAGCCGACATCGCGATCCTGCCCTACGCCACGTTCGCGGCCAAGGTCGCGCCGTTGCTGCCGTCGATCAGCTCCACCTCCGGCTCGTCCGCCCTGCCCGGCTCGCAGCGCGGCACGCAGTGGCAGGTGCAAGCGCAGGTCGGCCAGGCCGCCCTGACCGGCAGTCCCACGCACGCGCTGCAACAAGCAACGCAGATCCGCAACCGCGTCGAGCGGACATTGCCCGGCCAGGTCGTCTTCGTCGACAACCTCGCAGACAATCTCACCACCGCAGCCGGGGATGCGCTCTATGCGGAAACGCTCTACATCATGCTCGCGGTCCCGGGCGCGCTCGTCGCGCTCGGCCTCGCCTATCTCGCCGCTCTCGGCGCTGCCGATCGCGACCGGCGCAACCTTGCGCTCCTGCGCGCTCGCGGCGCGCGCCGGCGGGATCTCGTCTGGCTCGCGGCGTTGGAGAGCACGCTGCTCGGACTGGCTGCCGGCGCGATCGGAACCGTCGTCGCGCTCGGGGCGGTGCGTCTTGCCGGCAGCGGAGGCGGGGTCGGTACCGGACGGATACTCGCGACGCTCGGCCTCTGCGTCGGTCTCGCGGCGGCGGGGGCAGCTGCGGCGCGCATCGGTGCCGGGCTCGTCGTCTTTCGCGGAACCGTTGCCGAGAGCCGTCGAAGCGTTCGCCGAAGCGGTCCACCGCTCTGGCAACGGCTCTACCTCGATCTCGTCGCGCTCGGAGTCGCAGGTCTCGTCTACTGGCTGACCGCGCGAACCGGATTCTCCGCGGTCGTGAATCCGGACTCGAACCCGACCCTCTCGCTCTCGGTCTACATGTTTCTCGCACCGGCGCTGCTCTGGCTCGGCGCAGCATTGCTGCTCTTGCGCCTGCGCGGTCGCGCGGTGGCGTGGCTCGCGGCCCGAGCAGCAGGTGGACGCGCAACGACGCCGCTCGGCTTCCTGCTCGCAAGCGCCGGGCGCCGCGGCGCCGCGCTCAACCGCGGCCTTCTTCTGCTTGGCCTGCTCCTTGCATTCGGCGTCAATCTCAGCGTCTTCGTCGCCACGTACGACCAGCAGGCGCGTGTGGATGCACAGCTCACGCTCGGCGCAGACGTGGTCGCGACCGCACCGCCCGGCGCCGTCGCGCGGCACGCACTCGTGCAGCGGATCGGCGCGCTCTCGGGAGTGGCGGGCGTTTCGGCCGTCGACCACTCCTACGCATACGTCGGCCCAGATCTCCAGGACACCTTCGGCATCGATCCCGCGACGCTCACGCGGGGGAGCACTTTGCGCGACTCCTACTTCCTCGGCGGCAGCGCGCAGCAGATGCTCGCTCGCCTCCGGTCGACCCCGGACGGGATCCTCGTCTCGAAGGAGACGATCACCGACTACTCGCTGAACGTCGGCGATCTCCTACGGCTGCGCGTGCTCGACCACCGCACGGGGAGTTTCCGTGTTGCACCGTTCCACGTCGTCGGCATCGTCCAGGAGTTTCCGTCCGCGCCGAAGGACTCGTTCATGGTCACGAACCTCGCCTATCTGCAACATGTGACGCACGACTCCGGGCCGAACGTCGTCTTCGTGCGCGCCGGCGCGGACCCGGGAGCGCTCGCGCGCAGGGTTGCGGCGCTCACGCGCACGTACGGGGTGAGCGTGAAGGACATCCGTCGACAGACCGCTCAGACCGTCAGCTCGATCACGACGGTCGACCTGCGCGGAATCAGCAGGATCGAGGAAGCGTTCGTGCTCGTGCTCGCAGCTGCCGCGATGGCGCTCTTCGTCGCCGTCGGGTTGGCGGAGCGGCGACAGGAGCTGGCGACGATGGCAGCACTCGGAGCCTCGCTGCGCCGCGCAGCAGCGTTCGTCTGGAGCGAGGTCGTGCTCGTCCTCGTCGCGGCGCTGCCGGTCGCGGTCCTGCTCGGGTGGCTTCTGGCGGAGATGCTCGTAGCGATGCTGCAGCATGTGTTCGATCCACCGCCGGATCGGCTTGCCGTCCCCTGGGCATACCTCGGCGGTCTTGGTGGCGCCGCCATCCTCGGTGGCCTCGCCGCCGTCGCGCTTGCTGCGTTCCTGATCCGCCGATTGCCGCTCGGCGCGATCCTCCGCGAGGAATGACGACAATCCCGGTGTGAGCTTCGGGCAGACGGTCCTCGTCGTCGAAGACGACGCCGATCTTCGCGGCGTCCTCGGCCGTGGCCTGCGCGAGGAAGGCTTCGGAGTCGACACCGTCGCGACCGGCGCTGCTGCCCTCGAGCGCGCGGCGAGCGCGGCCATCGACGTGTTCGTGATCGACATCGGACTGCCGGATGCAGACGGCCGCGACCTCTGTCAGGCGCTCCGCGCCCGCGGCGTCCAGACGCCGGTGCTCTTTCTGACGGCCCGCGACGCGCTCGTCGACCGCATCGCAGGGTTCGACGCGGGCGGAGACGACTATCTGCCGAAGCCGTTCGCTCTGGCGGAGCTCGTGCGACGGCTCGAGGCGCTGCTTCGCCGCGCGGGCGGCGGCGGTGTGGTGGAGGCGTCGGGACTTCGCCTCGATCCAGGCTCGCACTCGCTGTCGAGCGGCTCGGGCGAGGTCGCGCTGACGCCGACCGAGTTCCGGTTGCTTGCACGCTTGCTCGCGAGCCCGGGCGAGGCTGTGCGGCGACGCGATCTCGTGCGCGCCGGATGGCCGCACGGGGCGATCGTCCGCGAGAACACCCTCGACGCATACGTCGCCCGCCTACGCCGCAAGCTGCGCCGAATCGACCCGGTCCACGAAATCGTGACCGTCCACGGCGTCGGCTACCGCGTGGGATGACGCGTATCGGCCTCAAGAACCGTCTGCTGGTCGCGGTCTGTAGTGCGGTTGCTCTCACGCTCGTCGCGCTCATCGCCGGCTTCAACGTCATCCTCGGCCGCGTCCTCGATCGGGACGCCCGAGACCTTGCGCGCTCGCATGCCACCGCGGCGCTCGCCACGCTGGATGTGACGAACGGCCGATTGCGAATCGGCGAGGCTCCCGATCAGGCCGCCGGCGACGCCTACGTCTGGGTCATGCGAGGATCGCGCACGATCGAGCAGCCGCGCGCCCCGGCCACGATCGATCGCGCCGCACGGTCGCTCGCCGGCAGCGGGACGCGCTTCGTCGACGTCCCGGCAACCGACACGCGTCTCTACGCGGCTCCCGTCGCCGTGAACGGCGTGCGCCTCGGAACCGTCGTCGCCGGCATCTCGCTCGCGCCGTACGAGCAGACACGTCATGCGGCGCTGCTCGCATCTCTCGTCCTCGGCGGCGTGATCATGGTGCTCGTGCTCGTCGCAGCCCGGTGGTTGCTCGACGCGTCGTTGCGCCCTGTTGTCCGGATGACGCGGCAAGCCGCGCAGTGGAGCGAGCACCACCCCGAGCATCGCTTCGCGCTCGGGCCGCCGCACGACGAGCTGACCGAGCTGGCCGCCACGCTCGACGGGCTCCTCGAGCGCCTCGCCGCCGGATTGAGACGCGAGCGGTTGTTCTCCGCCGAGATCTCTCACGAGCTGCGCACTCCACTCGCGCGCGTCCTTGCGGAGTCCGAGCTCGCGCTGCGCCGCGAGCGCGCACCGGCGGAATATCGCGAAGCGCTCGAGCTCATTCGGCGGAGCGCCGCCCAGCTCGCGCGCACCGTGGACGCGCTCGTCGCGGCGGCGCGGTACGAGGCGGGTGGGGAACGCGGGACGGCCGACGCGCACGCGGTTGCCGAAGGCGCGGCGCGTGCCTGCACGGGCCTCGCTGCCGAGCGCCACCTGGACCTCAGCATCGGAGAGCCGCCGCGACCGTTGCGCGTCGGCATCGACGGCGATCTAGCCGAACGCATCCTCCAGCCGGTCGTGGAGAACGCGTGCCGGTATGGCGCAACCGGTGTGCGTGTCGAGATCGGGGGCGAAAACGCGACGGTCGTGTACACGATCGAGGACGACGGGCCCGGCATCGCCGACGACGACCACGACCGCATCTTCGAGCCGGGCGTCCGAGGAGGTGCGCACGACGCACGTACGGATCAGGGCGCCGGGCTCGGCCTGTCCCTCGCGCGGAGGCTCGCGCGCAGTGTCGACGGCGACGTCTTGGCGGCCCCGTCGGTGCGGGGCGCTCGCTTCCTCATTCGGCTGCCGGCAGCGTGATGTGCGGTTGCGCCGCGACGCAGCTCAGCGGTCGATCATGCGCTGGTTCGCCTCGGAATAGCGTGCGCCCTGCGCCTCGATCTGCGCGTCGTCGATCTCACGCAGGTCGTCCTCCGTCAGCTCGACGGCGGCCGCGGCGATGTTCTCCTCGAGCCTGTGCAGCTTCGTCGTGCCGGGAATGGGAACGATCCACGGCTTCTGCGCGAGGATCCACGCGAGCGCGATCTGGGCCGGCGTCGCGCTCTTGCGCACGGCCAGCCGTTCGAGCAGGTCGATGAAGCCGCGGTTCGCCTTGCGCAACTCCGGGTCGAAGCGCGGGGACGTGTTGCGGAAGTCGTTCTCCTCGAACGTCGCGTCCACGTCGATCTTCCCGGTGAGAAAGCCTCTGCCCAGCGGGCTGAAGGGGACGAGCCCGATACCGAGCTCCTCGAGCGTCGGGATGATCTCCTCCTCGGGCTCGCGCCACCACAGCGAGTACTCGCTCTGGAGCGCGGCCACCGGCTGGACGGCGTTGGCGCGGCGGATCGTCTGCACGCCCGCCTCCGACAGCCCGAAGTGCTTGACCTTGCCTTCGCCGATCAGCTCCTTCACGGCGCCCGCGACCTCCTCGATCGGGACGTTGGGGTCGACGCGATGCTGATACAGCAGGTCGATCCGGTCCGTGCGCAGTCGCTTGAGCGAGTCCGCAACGGTCTTCCGGATCGTCTCCGGGCAGCTGTCGAGACCGCCTCGCTCCTGTCCGTCGAAGTCGAAGCCGAACTTCGTCGCGATCACGACGTCGTCGCGCACGGGCTCGAGCGCCTCGCCGACGAGATCCTCGTTCGTGAACGGGCCGTACACCTGCGCGGTGTCGAAGAACGTCTCGCCGCGCTCGACCGCTGCGCGGATCAGGGCGATCCCGTCCTTCCGTTCGGGAATCGGCGGGTAGCTCTGGCTCAGCCCCATGCAGCCGAGACCGATCGCCGACACTTCCAGCCCACCTCCGAGGAAGCGCGTCTTCATCTCCCTGGACGCTATACGGTTCCTCAGCGTGACCGGCTATTCGATCGTCAACTTGAGGGACATCGAGGACTCGGCCGGCGAGCGCGCGCCCGGCATGGAAGCCCGCTTCGCGCGCAAGCACATCGGCTCCGACCACCTCGGCGTGACGTACATGCGCTACGACGCGGGCGTGCGCTCGCCCATGGCGCACAGCCACCGCGAGCAGGAGTAGGCGTACGTCGTGATCGGAGGATCCGGCCGCGTCCGGCTGGGCGACGAGATTCGCGACGTGCGCCGCTGGGACGTCGTTCGCGTCAGTCCCGAGACGATCCGCGCGTGGGAGGCCGGTCCGGAAGGCCTCGAGCTGATCGCCGTCGGGTCCGACCGCCCCGAGGGCGGCGACGGCGTCGTCGCCGACTCTGCCTGGCCCGCCGACTAGTCGGGGAGCATCGGCATCGAGATGCCCGGCGAGCGGCCGAGCAGCACGGCGCGCGTGATCGCGGTCGAACCGAACCGCTCGCGCACGAGGTCGAGGACGGCGTCGAGCGCAGCGTTCTCCAGCTCGTCGAGCGGCAGCGCGAGCTGCAGTGTGTCGACGTCGTCGAGGTTCGCGACAGAGATACCGACGAGCGTCAGGCCGCGGTGCTCCATGACGGGAAGCGACTCCGAGAGGAGCGACCGCGCCGTCTCGAGGATGCGCTCCGTGCTCGCGGTCGGACGGCGCAGCGTCGTCGAGCGCGTCGCGCGCGTGTAGTCGGCGAAGCGCAGGCGAAGCACGACGGTGCGACCCGCGCGGCCGGCCTTGCGCATGCGCCGCGTGACGCGATCGACGAGCGTGACGAGGTCGGCGTCCACGGACTCAGGCGACCACGGCGCGCGTCCTCGTGCGCGCTGCGAGCCGATGGATCGACGCCTGCGCCGCGTGCGCACGGGCCGCGGATCGAGGTTGTGGGCGAGCGCGTGCAGGTGGCGTCCCGACGCCTGCCCGAGCATCGAGACGAGGATCGACTCGGGGAGGAACGCCACCTGCCGAACCGTCGTGATGCCGCGGGACCGCAGCTTGCGCGCGGTCACCGGCCCGACGCCCCAGAGCCGTTCGACGGGAAGAGGGTGGAGGAAAGCGAGCTCGTCGTCGGGCGGCACGACGAGGAGTCCGTCCGGCTTCGCGACGGCGCTCGCCACCTTGGCGAGGAACTTCGTGCGCGCGACGCCGACGGTGATCGGCAGCCCGACGCGCTCGCGCACGTCACGGCGCAGACGCGCCGCGATCTCGACGGGCGTTCCGACGCTGCGCTCCATGCCGCTCACGTCGAGGAACGCCTCGTCGATGGACAGCCCTTCGACGACGGGGGAGGCGTCCTCGAACACGCGGAACACGGCCTTGCTCGCCTCCGAGTACGCGGACATGCGCGGCGGGACGACGATCGCGTCGGGACAGAGCCGGCGGGCGCGCGCCCCGCCCATCGCTGTACGGACGCCGTGCGCCTTGGCCTCGTAGCTGGCGGCAAGTACGACCCCGCCGCCGCCGACGATCACGGGGCGGCCGCGGAGGCGCGGGTCGTCCCGCTGCTCGACGGACGCGAAGAACGCGTCCAGGTCGGCGTGGAGAATCGACGCCCCCCGCTGCACGAACATATGTTCGCACAGCCCGGCCTACGAGGCGAGCGCCCTGAGCCGGCGAACCATCCCTGCCTGGGCCGGCGCGGCGCGCGCGATGTTGACGCGCTCGGAGACGCGCGCCTCGAGACGCCAGAGGCTGTCGAGGTGCTGACTCGCCCAGAGCAGGACGACCGCGCCGCGCATCGTCTCCTTGTCCGCCGCGCGCCCGGCGGCGCGCACACACTCGAGCAGGAGGCCGCGTCCCTCGGTGTCGCGGATGTGCGGCGGCGGGACCGTCCGCACGTTCACGAGCGCGTAGCCGAACGACAGGTACCACGACTGGAGCGCATGGAGCTCGCGGTCGAGGTTGCGGCCGCAGCGCTGCAGCTCGGCGTCCGAGCTCGACATCCCGTGGAGCGAGATGAGCGACTGGGCCGACCGGTGGACCCGCTTTGCCGCGTTCACGGCCGCCGCCACGTCCTCGACGTTGAGCTCGGTCGCGACGCGCTCCGCGAGGTACTGCTGGAACGCATCGTCGAGGCGATGCATGGCCGCGTCCGCCGTTCGCGCCACGCGTGCGACGTCTTGCCCGCCGTCGATCAGCTCGCGCGTCGCGATGACGACGTAGTCGATGCTGCGCGCGTACCCGTCCGCGAGCTGCTCACGCAGGAGCGTTGCCGCGCCGCGCGGCCAGAAGAGCAGTCCGACGCCGAGGCTGATTGCGAATCCGATGGCGACGTCCTCCACGCGCACCACGCCCACGCGCCAACCGACGGGCTGGATGAGGTTGAAGAGGATGAAGAGCGTCACGGTGAAGCCCGCCTGCCCGGCGGCGAACGAGATCGCGCGCGGCGCGTACGACGCGAGCAGCACGGCGAATGGGAGCACGATCCACAGCACCGATTCGTGTGTGCCGATCGCGAGGACGAGCGCCGCGCCGAGCACGAGGCCCACCGCTGTTCCCGCGAGGGCGGTGACGATCGACCAGCCGGTCCCGAGCGCGTTCGAGCGCAGGACGGAGATCGTCCCGAGCACGACCCAGAAGCCGTGCTGGAGCCCGGCGCTCTGCGCGATGTACACGGCGAGACCGAGTCCCGCGCCGCCGCGCACCGCGTTCTGGAACCAGACCGACTCGATGCTCGCGTGCTCGAGGACGATCTGCTCCGTTGCTTCGAGCGCCGTGCGTGCGCCGCCCGGCTGCACGAGGTCAGCGACGCCGATCTCCGGCTCCGAGCCGGTCGCAAGTAGCGCGTAGGCGCCGATCTGGCGCGCCGAGTACGTGGCGAGGCGGATGAGGAACGGCACCTCGAGCGCGTCGAGGTCGGGCACGTTCGGGAGGCGACGAACGACCGCGCGTGCAACTGCGTCGCGTGCGGCGTCGAGGCGCGCGAAGTCCGGCCGCACGTCCTTGCCGTCGAGCCGGTCGGCGCTTGCACGCACGACGTTGCTCGCGCCGGCGAGCGCCTCGCGGTCTTCCGGGCACGCGGGCTCGAGCGGCGGGACGACCGCGGAGAGGAGCCAGTCCAGCTCGTCCGGGATCGAGGTGAGCGCGGCCGCCGGCGCGGTCGGACCGGTCGGGCGGTGCTGCGAGCCGCGGAGGCGCTTCCCGAGCCCGTCCACCGAGGCGCGCGCGGCGTCCGCCGACACCGTTCCGTCGATGTAGTCGGCGACGGCGCGCAGCGTCTCCGAGACCGACCGCGAGAGATCGGCCCGCGTGCGCGGCGGCCACAGCAGCATCACCGCGCAGATGCCGGCGCCGACGGCGATGCCCCATCCCTCGAGCCGCTGCGGGATGACCGAGTTCGAGGCGGGGAGGGTCACCGGCAGGACGAACGTGAGGATCGCGCCCGTGGCGCCGGCGGCGAAATAGCCGCCGAGCACGCCGGAGAAGAGCGTCGCGAACCCGACGACCGCCATCACGACCGCGCCGATCCACGGTGTCCTGGAGCACAGCGTCCCGACGGTGATGTAGAGCGCGCCGACGCAGCCGAGCGAGATGTACGCGAGCAGGCGGGCGCGCCACGTCCCGGCGAACTCGGTGAGGACGAGCATCGCGAACGACCCGAAGGCGGCGAGGAACGACACCTGCGGCTGCGCGATCACCTTGTCCGCGAGCGCGAACACCGCCGGCATGACGATCGCGGCCCGGGCGGCGCTTTTCAGTGCGGCGACGTTCAAGTCACCGGCGTTCCGCAATCGGGGCAGCGGTACGCGCGGTTGCCGGCGAGCAGCCGTCGCACGGCGTAGACGACGAACGGGAAGCCGGGCTTCGGCATCGTCCGCGTTGCCTGCACGGTCCCGTGGCTCGGGCAGGTGCCCGTCCGCGTCTCGACCTGATTGCCCATCGTGAACTCCTTTCAGCCGGTGGTTGACGCCGGCGTCCACGTGAAACGCCACAGCGCGACGGCGAGCCCGACGGCGCCCCACACCACGAGAATCCCGATGTCGCTCCAGACGATGCCGACTCCGTGTGTCGCAGGATCGAACGCGTGGTGGAGGCCGTCGGCCAGATGCTGGACAGGGAAGACCTTCGCGACATCGCGCAGCCACGTCGGCAGGCTGATGTTCGGGATGAAGACGCCGGAGATGAAGTAGAGCGGGAGCATGATCGCCTGCACCATCGGCTGGGCCGCATCCTCGTTCTTCACGAACGTCGTCAGCGCGTAGGCGAGGCAGCAGAAGGCGACGGCGCCGACGACGGCGGTGACGATCACGCCGGGGAGCGTCGACGTCGGCAGCTTCACGCCGTACCCGAAACGGCCTATGAGCAGCAGCACGGTCATCACGCCCAGCGCGACGACGATCGCGGCCAACGCGCGGCCCGCGATCAGCACCCAGGCCGGCACCGGCGTCGCCCTGCGCCGTTTGAGGATCCCGCGCTCCCGCTGTGCCGTGATCGAGATCACGAGGTTGACGAACGAGGCCGCGATCACCGCAAGCGCCGAGAGGCCG
>DASYFU010000069.1:0-5738 GCA_036498225.1 Gaiellaceae bacterium
GCCTGCACCGGAGCTGCCGCCGCTCGTCGCGCCGCCGGAGCCGCCGCTCCACCGCGTCCGGCGCCTGTCGTTCACGGCGCTGTCGACCTTCGGGCAGTGCTCGTACAAGTACTACGCCCGCTACGCCGCGGGGATGAAGGAGCAGCCGATCGCGGGCCGCGGTGACGGCGGAATGTCGGCGACGGAGATCGGCAGCGCCGTGCATGCACTCCTCGAGGAGATCGACCTCGCCGCCCCGGTCGTCCCGCAGATCGAGGACCAGCGCATCCGGGCGTTCGTGCTCGCGTACTGCGACTCCGAGCTCGCCCGCCGCGTCGCGGCGCTCGCCGGCGTCACGAAGGAACGGCCGTTCACGTTCGAGCACGACGGCGTCCTCCTGCACGGGTTCCTCGACGTGCTCCATCTCGCGGACGGTCACGCGCTCGTCGTCGACTACAAGACGAATCTCCTGGGCGAGTCGTCCCCCGAGGCGATCGTCGAGGAGGACTACAGCCTCCAGAGGCTCGTGTACGCGCTCGCGTGCTTCCGCGCCGGGGCGGACGAGGTCGAGGTCGTCTACCACTTCCTCGAGCGGCCGGACGCAGTCGTGTCGACGAGGTTCTCGCGCGACCAGATGGGCGAGCTCGAGCGGGAGCTGTCGGCGGCGATCGCGCAAATCCAGGCGGGCGAGTTCCGGCCCACCCCGAGCGAGTTCGCGTGTGCGGGCTGTCCGGCGCTCGACCTCGTCTGCGCCGGGCTCGGCCTGCGTGAGCCGGCGCCCGAGTACGCAGAGAGTGCCGCGTAGCTTCGTCTCGGAGGCGCGCAAGCGCGTCGGGCCGAAGCGCGAGCGCATCCGCCCGATCATCGAGCGGCTCGCGGGCGAATACGACGACGCGACGATCGCGCTGATGTTCCGCAACCCGCTCGAGCTGCTCGTGTCGGTGATGCTGTCCGCGCAGACGACCGACGTGAACGTCAACCGCGTCACCGCGACGCTGTTCCAGAAGTACCACAGGCCCGAGGACTATCTCGCCGTGCCGCAGGAAGAGCTGGAGCGCGACATCTACGCGACGGGATTCTTCCGGCAGAAGGCGAGGTCGCTGCGCGGCACGATGCAGATGCTCGTCGAGGACTTCGACGGCGAGGTGCCGCGCACGCTCGACGAGCTCACGCGCCTGCCCGGCGTCGCGCGCAAGACTGCGAACGTGGTCGCCGCCGAGCTCGGCACGCCGCAGGGAATCGTCGTCGACACCCACGTCCGGCGCCTGTCGCAGCGTCTCGGGCTGACGAAGCAGGAGGACCCGGTCAAGATCGAGCGCGATCTCATCCGCATCGTCCCGCGCGAGGACTGGGGACGCTTCCCGCACCTGCTCATCTGGCACGGGCGCCGGGTGTGCGACGCGCGGCGACCGCGATGTGAAGACTGTGTGCTCAATGACCTCTGCCCGTCGAGCCGCGTCTGACCTGCATCCCGCGACGCGCGGCTTCGAGCTCGCCGCGGATGCGTACGAGCGCGGGCGGCCGGCCTATCCGGCCGCCGCGATCGACTGGCTCGTCGAGCGACTCGATCTGCGGCCGGGTCGAACGGTCCTCGACCTCGGAGCCGGCACCGGCAAGCTGACGCGCTTGCTCGTGCCGACCGGCGCCGAGGTTATCGCGGTCGAGCCTATCGAGGAGATGCGCGCGAAGATCGAGGGAGCGCGCGTGCTCGCCGGCACCGCGGAGGCGATCGCGCTCGGCGACGCGTCGGTGGACGCAGTGACGGTCGCGCAGGCGTTCCACTGGTTCAAGCCGGAGGAGGCGCTCGCGGAGATCCACCGCGTGCTGCGCCCCGGCGGCGCGCTCGCCCTCATGTGGAACGTGCGCGACGAGCGCGATCCGCTGCAGGCGGCCGTGAGCGCGATCATGGCGCGGCTCGAGGGAGAGGTGCCGCGCCGGTACCGCCGGGACTGGGGCCAGGTGATCGATGCGACGGAGACGGCGACGTTCGACCACGAGCAGGTCGTCGACGAGGACGCGTTCGTCGAGCGCTTCACGTCGGTCAGCTTCGTCGCCGCTGCTCCGGCAGACGAGCGCGCCGAGATCGAGGCCGAGCTCCGCGCCCTCGTGCACGAGGTGCGCCAGCCCATCCGGCTGCCCTACGTGACCGAGATCTACCTGGCCCGCAAGTCCTGAGGCCAGTACCTAGTACCGGCACGGATGGGTCACGGGTTCCGCGCGACGTGCGTGTTCGAGCGCCACGGCTCGTGACGAAGACGTTTGGGTACCTAGTACCGGCGCCGTTACGGTGCCGTGACGGTCAGTTGACCGACGGGTCCTCGGGGATCCGTGCGACGAGCTCGTAGATGCCGCCCTTGCGGCGGAGGACGTCCGCCCACAGCTCGCCGGGCTCCTCGGTGAACGCGTCGTCCGGCTGCGAGGCCTCGACGATCCAGTCGTCACGGTCGAGCTCGTCCTCGAGCTGGCCGGCGCCCCAGCCGGCGTAGCCGGCGAACACGCGGCGGCGGATCGTCTGCGCGGCAACGTCGTCGGGGTCGTCGAGCGCGGGGAAGCCGAGCGCGCCGAAGAGCGGCACGGCGGCGTCGTCCGGGTCGAGGAACTCGCCCAGCACGAGCACGGCGTTCGGCTGCACTGGGCCGCCGACCCAGACCTGCTCGCCGTCGTCGACGAGTGGCTCGAGCTGCGGCACGATCTCGGCGACGGGCGCGGGGGAGGGGCGGTTGAGCACGAGCCCGGCCGCGCCCTCGTCGTTGTGCTCGGTCACGAGGACGACTGCGCGGCGGAAGTTCGGGTCGATCAGGCCGGGCGACGCGATCAGCAGCTTGCCCTGGAGGGACTCCACCTCGCTCATTCTCGTTTGCTGCCCCGATAGGAGACGACGTGAACACGCTCGACGGTGAGCATCCCCTCCTGCACCATCTCGTCGAGGAGCGGGACGACGCGGTCGATGTTCTCGGCCGTATCGACGATCTCGATCACCACCGGCAGGTCTTCGGACAGCCGGAGGATCCGCGACGTGTGGAGGCGCGAGTCGGCGCCGAATCCCTCGATGCCGCGCACGACGGTGGCGCCGGCGAGGCCTTCCTCGCGGACGCGCTCGACGATTGCCTGGTAGAGCGGCTTGCCGTGCCACGTGTCCGACTCGCCGATGAAGAGCCGCAGCAGCTTGCCTTCGCCCTCGAGCTTCACAACGCCCTCCCTGCGATCACGCCTAGATAGACGGCGCCCAGGCCGGCCGCCATGCTGCCGAACATGTTCGCGGCGGCGAGTCCGATCGCGCCGTCCTCGGTGAGGCGGTACGTCTCGAACGAGAGCGTCGAGAACGTCGTGTAGGCACCGAGGAACCCGATCGTGACCGCGCCCCGGATCCATGGCGCGACGGTGAACTGCTCGGCCATCACCGTGAAGACGAAGCCGAGGACGAACGCGCCGGTGATGTTGACCGCGAACGTGCCCCACGGGAAGGCGCCGGGCGCGCGACGGCTGATGAATCCCTCGAGCCCGTAGCGGGCGAGGGCACCGACGGCTCCGGCGAGGGCGATTGCTACGGCTGTGCGCATGCGAGCTCCTTGTCGTCCGTAGGAGCCATCAGCCGATCGGCGGTTGTGAGGCGAGCCCCATCGCCCGGCCGCAGGGTACTACGCCGCGCGCGGCGTCAGCGCGACGAGCAGCCCGCCGTCGTCGTCGTACGCCGGGAAGAAGTCGCCGGTGACCGGCTTCGTGTGTCCCGACCGTGCGCGCAGCTGCAGCGGCTCGTTCAGCCGTCGCACGCCCCACTCGAGGGCGAGCTTCGCCGGGTTGCGCTCCTCGTCGAAGCCGGCGAGCCCGAGGCTCTGAACGAGGTCGGCGCCGATCAGGTCGCTGTCGCCCCAGCCGGTGAGCTCGTAGACGCCGCGCCCGACGGCGAGGATGCGCGACTCCTTGTCGCACACGACGAACCCGGTGCCGGGCGCCGGGTAGTAGTCGTCGAGGAGTTCGAAGAGGAAGCCGAATCCGCAGTGGTGGCAGGCGACGGGCTCGTCGTACAGCCCCTCCATGCGGTCGGTGTCGATCGAGCGTTCCTTGCAGTTCGGACAGATGAAGTACGGCACGAAATCAGGTTAGCCACGAGGGTGCGCGTCGACGCGCCGGACCCAGCCGTGCAGGGGCGAGCCCTCGCGCAGCGGCTGGTAGTCGACCAGGACATGGTGGAAGACCTCGTTGTCGTCCGGCTCCGTGCCGAGCACGGCGTACTTGAGGAACGGGAACGCCACGACGTCGGCGAGCCCGAATTCGCCGAAGAGGTAGTCGCGGCCGGCGAGCAGCCCTTCAAAGATTTCGACGTGGGCGCGCATGTCCGCCGAGAGGGCTTCGGTGGGGCCGTCGTCCGCGATCGCGTTCGGCGCGCGCTTCCACACCCGGTTGAACCAGTCGACGAAGACGCGCACCTCGGCTCGTCGCGCAGGGTCGTGGGGGAGCAGCGGCGGCTCCGGGTAGCGCGTCTCGAGCCACTCGAGGATGACCGGGGAGTCGACGACCACCTCGTCGCCGGCGACGAGCACGGGGACGAGCCGCTGCCCGCTCGCCTCCTCGACCGGCGAGCGGTCGTCGGGGTCGATGTCGATCCACTCGATCGCGATGCCCTTGTGACCCGCCGCGAGCGCGATCCGCTCGACGTTCGTCGAGAACGGGATGCGGTAGACGCGGATTGCTAGATCCACTTCTTGCGGCGGAAGAACCACAGCTGGATCAACGTCGACCCGACGATGATGCCCCACGAGTACGCATAGCCGTAGTGCCAGTGCAGTTCCGGGATGTGGACGAAGTTCTGGCCGTAGACACCGACGATGAACGTCGGGAACAGCACGAGCGACGCAATGACGGTCAGGACCTTCATGACCTCGTTCTGGTCGTTCCCGATCTTCGACTGGTGGTAGTCGCGGACGCTCGCGAGCAGGTCGCGGGAGAGCTCGAGCCCGTCGAGCGCGCGCATGAACTTGTCGTACGACGCGTTGAACGCGACCTCGACGTCCTTCGGGAACACCTCCTCGCCGTCCTCGACGTCGACGCTGCCGTCGACGACGCGGCGTATCGCATCGCGCATCGGCCCGAGCGTCCTGCGGATGTGCAGCATGTCGTGGCGGAGCTCCGAGATACGTTGTCGCGTCAAGGCGGCGGGCTGGAACTCGACCTTGTCCTCGAGCTCGTCGATCTCTTCGTCCAGCGCGTCGACGAGATTGAGGTAGCGCTCCGCGATCTCGTCCACCAGGCGGTAGGCCATGATCCCGGCCGAGTCGTCGGGCTTGATCGTCTTCTTCACGATCGCGACGTCGCACGCGGGCCGGTTTCCCTGCGGCGTCTTCCGCACCGTCAGCAGCGTGTCGTGCGTGATGACGAGGTCGATCTCCTGGTAGAAGACGTCATCCTCGTCCGGGATGGCGACGGCGACGAGGAGGACGCCGAAGACGTAGTCGCCGTGGCCCTGGAGCGTCGGCCGCGGCTCGTCGTCGTGCTCGGGCGCCGCGAGCAGCCGCTCGATCGCCGACTCCTCGAGCTCCTTCGGCGCCTTCGTCCGCAGCTCCTCGGCCGTCGGGTCGAGGAGATCGATCCAGGTCGCGGCCACGTGGCCGCGTTTCGACACGGAGCGGCCTAGACCTCTGCCGTGAGGGCCGTTCCCGGATGTCCCTCGAGCGCCGCGAGATACCGCTCCGCGTCGAGCGCCGCCATACAGCCGGAGCCCGCCGCGGTCACGGCCTGACGGTAGACGTGGTCCTGGACGT